>CABSMX010000016.1 GCA_902478945.1 uncultured Collinsella sp. | reverse complement strand
GGCTGGTTCCTTTCTCACAGACCAAGGTAGTCTTTTTGGGACGGGGCTTTTTTGACTACTTTTTCGCAAGCGCAGGCACTCGGCGAGCCGTCGCGCAAGGGTAGTCAAAAAAGCCCCGTCCCAAAAAGACTACCCCAAAGTTGGCTGCGAGGTGGTTAGAACGAAAGGTTGTCGTCCGTGTTGGCGGCCTCGCCGTCGGCGAGCACGTCGTTGCCGTCGACGTCCTTAAGGAGCACCGAGACCTTCTGCTCGGCATCGGACAGGCGGGTGCGCAGGCTCTTGAGGAGCTCGACGCCGCGGGTATAGCTCTCGAGTGACTCCTCGAGCTCCATATCGCCCGACTCCAAGCTGCGGATGATGAGTTCCAACTCCTGCGAAGCCTGCTTGTACGTAAGCTGCTCGACCGGGGTCTTCTCTGCCATATCTGTTTCCTTTCCTAAAGGCTTATCGCTATGTAACGCGGCCTACTCGACCGCATCGACCGTTGCCGCCACATTGCCGTCTGCCATGCGCACGCGGATGGCGTCGCCGGGCTTAAAGGTCTTGGCGGTCGTAGCCACCCCATCATCGCTGTACGCGATGGAATAGCCACGGGCAAGCACCTTGAGCGGCGACAGGGCATCGAGCGACGCGGCAGCTCGGCCTAAGTCGGACGCAGGCTTGCTGAGCATCGTGCGCCCCTGATGCTCCAGACGGGAGCTCGCAAGTGTGAGCGCATGGCGCTTGCCATCGAGCCCTGAGGTGCTTGCGATCAAGCGCTCGGGCAGACGCTCGAAGTTGGAGCGGAAGGCCCCAACCGAACGCGTTATGGCGCCGGACAGACGATCGGCCGTCAGGGCAAGCTCGGACTCGCGACGCTCGACCATAAACGTGGGGTCGTTGAGGCACGGGCGGCATGCGGCTGCATCGAGCGCGTCGCCCAGACGAGCCGTATAGGCATCCCAGGCTCGACGACCGCGCTGGTCGAGCATTTCCAGATCGACCTGATCCGACCCGATCATCGAAGCCATCGCGGCGCCCAGACGCTGATGGCGCGTCTCGAGCACGTCGGCCAACTCCGTCATAGCCGGCGCCACCGATTCTGCCGCTGCCGTTGGCGTGGAGGCGCGACGGTCGCTCACCATGTCGCAAATCGAGGTATCGGGCTCATGGCCAATACCGGTCACCACGGGCACAGGACAAGCCGCCACTGCGCGGGCAAGCTCCTCGTCATTAAAGGTCATGAGGTCCTCAAAGGAGCCGCCGCCGCGCACCAGCAAAATACAGTCGGGCGCCGGCGTAATGGAAGCGGCGCGGCGCAAGCCCTCGATGAGCTCGGCCGGCGCACCCTCGCCTTGAACCTTGGCGCCCACGCAGACGAGCTCGACGAGCGGGTTGCGACGACGCAACGTGCGCTTGACGTCGTCGATTACGGCACCCGAAAGCGAGGTGACGACCGCCACGCGGGAGCAGAACACCGGGATGCGGCGCTTGCGCGCTTCGTCCATCAGGCCCTCGCGGCGTAGCTTTTCGGCCAGTTGCGCCACTTGTTGACGCAGCAGACCCTCCCCCGCCAACGAAAATGAGCGGGCAACAAAGCTCATGCGACCCGTGGGCTTATAGAGATTGAAGCTGCCCTTAAAGCTCACCTGCATGCCATCGCGCAGATCGAAGGTGCGCTTGAGATAGGCGCCCTTCCAGATAATGCAGTCGACGGCGGCCGAGTCGTCCTTGATCTGGAAGTAGCAGTGACCGCTTCGGGCGTTAGGACCACGAAAACCTGTGACCTCGCCCAGAACGCTCAGCTGCGGAATGGCATCGAGCGCACCGGCGGCGATCTCCACTGCCTGGCTCACGCTGAGCTCCTTGCGCTCCTGATCGTCCGAACCGTCGAACTCGGCGGAAACGGCATTGCCGGTTAGATTCCAGCCTGCCACGCAGCCTCCTTTCGTTATCGAGCACAAGGGCTTCGACCCTGCGCAGATTCAAGTCCAACACATAGTACAGCGCCGCGGGGACAAGAATCTCCGCGGCGCCTGTCAAGCCAATTTGTTATCGGTTGGAGTTTCTGTTGTAGCGGGCCATCAGGTAGAGCAGCTGAATAATCGAGGTGAGCGCCGCCGCCACGTAGGTGAGCGCGGCTGCCGTCAGCACCTTCTTGGCACCGTTGACCTGCTTGGAACTCATGCCCGACTGCTCGATATACGCCACGGCGCGGCGACTGGCATCGATCTCGACAGGCAACGTAACGAGTTGGAACAGCACACTAAACGAGAAGAAGATCAATGCGAGGGTCGTGAGCCCGGCGATGTTCATAAACAGGCCCAAGAGCAACACGATGGTCCAGGTGTTCTGGGTAAAGTTGACGACCGGGACCAGGGCGGTGCGAACCTTCATCATGGCGTAACCGCTCTGACGCTGGGCGGCATGACCCGCCTCGTGGCAGGCCACGGCAACGCTTGCGACCGATCCGCCCGAACGGTTAGCGTCCGAGAGATACAGGTTGTTATCCTGCGGGTTGTAGTGGTCGGTGAGCTCACCGGCAACGCCCTTGATACCCACGGCGTTGCAACCGTTGGCGTCGAGCATGCGGCGAGCGACCGTGGCACCCGTGTCGCCGTCCGAGCGAACCTTGGACCAGGTCTTGTACGTCGAGTTGATATAGCTCTGCGCCGCAAGACCAAGCACCGTACAAACAAGGACAACCAGCAGGTACAGCGGGTCGATGCCAAAGCCGTAACCATAGTAATAGGGCATGCGAATTCCTCCGAATCGAATTACACGTTGGAGGCATTCTACCCAATCAAGCGGCTAGGCTTCCTTACAGCAATTCAATTTTGCCATCTTTGACCGTCAACCCCATGTTGCCGGAAAGCAGATCGTCCAGGCGCGAGCCCACAAGCTCAAAACGCCAACCTTCGCGCAAACGGCTTTGCTCAGGATGCTCAATGTAGTCGGCCAGGTCATCGCGCGAGGCAATGACCGAGGTCGCCACGCCCGAGCGCTCGGCAACCAGGCGGATGAGCGCGTACATGAGATCCGTCACGCTCTCAAGCTCCGGCGAAATCTGGCGATGCCCGCGCACCATGAGCGGCAGGCGATCGTGCGGACAGCTTGCGCCGCGCTTGATGGCCATCAACGCGCTATCCACGTCGCGCTCCCCCAGCTGGTCGGTACCGCGGATGCTACGGAACTCCTCGACACGCACGGGATTGCGCTTAACCAGGGCCAGCAGCGTATCGTCGGACATGACCCACTTGCGCGGGATGTTGCGACGCTCGGCGCGGTCCTCGCGCCAAGCGGCAAGCTCGCGCGCAATGCCCAGCTGATGGCGGCTACACGAGTTGATGCGTTTGACCTTGCGGAATGCCTCATGGCGGTCGGCGCGGTAGTGCGACTCGTCGGCCAAAGGACGCAACTCGTCGAGCACCCAGTCCACGCGGCCCAGCTCACGCAGGCGGCTCATCATCTCGGTATAGGCGACGATTAAGTACTTGACGTCATCGATCGCGTACTCGATCTGCTTATCGCTCAGCGGGCGGCGCGACCAATCGGTCAGCGACTCGGTCTTGGGCAGTGATACGCCGCAGAACGTCTGAACGAGCGCACCATACGAAATCTGCTGGCGCTCGCCCAAAAAGGCGGCGGCAACCTGCGTGTCAAAAATCGGTCGCGGCAGTGCGCCCACGGTATGGAGCATAACTTCCATGTCCTGTGAGCAAGCATGGAATACCTTGACCACGCCCTCGTCGGCCATAAGCTCGGCAAGCGGCGACAGGTCGTCGATCACCAGCGGATCGACAGCGACACTCTCGGCGGGGGTGGCAATCTGGACCAGGCACAGGCGCGGATGAAACGTGCGCTCGCGCAAAAACTCGGTATCGACGGCGATCGCGTCGAACTCGCGGGCGCGCTGGCAAAAGTCGACCAGAGCCTGATGTGTGGAAATGTACATATCAACCCATCGAATAAGGTTAGGCCCGAAAAACACGGGTAGGATATCGGCATTGCTCTACAACTATACTCGGTTAGTCACAGAACGGGAACGTAAGTATGCGCTGCCTTATCATCCACAACCCGGCATCGGGCCCCAGCTCAGATGAAATCTACGCGTTCACGCACGCCCTCGCGCAGGGCGGCGACGAGGTCGTGATGCGTTTTATCGGCGATGGCATGGAGCCCGAGGACGCGGTAGCGGACGTTCGCGAGTTCGATCGCGTGGTCGTTTCGGGCGGCGACGGCACCGTCTCCAACGTGCTCGACCAGATGCGCGGGTGCGGTGTCCCCACGCTTGTCTTCCCCTCCGGCACGGCCTGCCTGTTCTTTAACAACATCGGCAATGCCCCCGAGGCGGCGGCACTCGCCAAGGCTTGCCGCGACGGCCGCACGGTCAAAGTGGACATGGGTGAGCTCTTTTGGCTCGACGAGAACGGCAACGAGAAGCGCCACGGCTTTATCATCATCGCCGGCTCGGGCTTCGACGCCGAGATCATGATGAAGGCCGCTCCCACCAAAAACGACATTGGCGAGATCGCCTACTTCCTCTCCGCGCTCGCCACGCCCAACCCCACGGTGGCGCACTTTACCATTGAGCACGACGGCATTGTCGAGGAGCTCGACGGCATCTGCTGCATGGCAGGCAATACCTCGGTCATCCAAAACGACATCAACCTGTTCCCCAACTGCCGCATGGACGACGGCATGGTCGACATCGTCGTTATTGAGCCCGTGCGCACGATGCAGCTGCTCCCCACGGTAATTACCGCCGCGCTCGACCCCGCTGGCAAAGTGCTCGGCCGTCCGCAGTTTAAGATCATCCAGACCAAGGAAGCCAAGATCACCTGCACGCCATCGCTGGGTATGCAGTTCGATGGAGAGATCATCTCCAGCAACTCCGGCGTCTTTGGCGCTCGCGCGCTGCCGCAATGTCTCGACCTCATCGTCGACGATTTTTCACCGCTCGGAAAATAGGAGGACCCCATGAACGACAATCCCCTGATTGGCTTTATCGTCATCGTCTTGGCCATGCTCGTTGGTTACGCCATCAATGTGATCCACCGCCGAAAGAAGTAAATCCACATTGGTATGATATTCATCCAGTTATCGACTCTCCCGTTGTTTATGCAAATCCTAAACAGCGGGAGAGTTTTCTTTTTGAGCATTGTCTGGCGCTTTATTCAGCTACAGTAAATGCAGGGTGCCTTTATTTAACTAAAGCAATAAAATGAGTATTATTATCCGCTCATCGTATATTTCTTCACGCTCATCGAGTAAAAGCTGTTGTCGAATGAATACTCTTTACACTTCCTTTAGGCTAGTAGATGTATTTATTAGCTGAAACTCCGTACGGTTTCGCGGGGTTTCAACAGTTGGGAGGGATCATGAGGTTTACTCATCCTGTCAACACGCTCAAGAAGCTCGGCTGCGGCCTTGCATTTGGAGCAGCGGCCATTATGGCCATGCCGACTTCGGCGCTCGCTTGCACCCAGATCTACATGGGCAGCCAGCTCACGGCAGACGGCAACACGTACTACGGACGCTCCGAGGACTTCGGCCCGCGCTACATCAAGCACTTTGGCATCGAGCCCGCACACAAGGACGGCAGCAAGTACACCTCGGTCGAGTCCGGCTTTGAGTACAAGTCCAAGGGCGCAACCTACCGCTACACCTTCGTTCGCGACAACCCCTCTCAGTGGGAAGATCGTTACGACGCATATTCCGAGGCTGGCATCAACGAAAAGGGCGTTTCCTGCTCTGCCACGCTGAGCACCTCCTATAACGAGAAGGCAGAGGAAGCCGACCCCGTCACCGAGGAGACCGGCATCGGCGAGTACAACTACGCCAGCGTCATTCTGGGCGAGAGCGCCACGGCCCGTGAGGGTGTCGAGCTCCTCGGCAGCCTGATTGACGAGCAGGGCGTCTGCTCCAACGACCAGATCATCATTGCCGACAACAACGAGACCTGGTTGTTTGCAGCGCTTTCCGGCCACCAGTGGATCGCTATGAGGCTCACCGACGATATTGCCTCACTCAACCCCAACATCGGCAACCTCACCTATGACGTCGACCTCGACGACACCGAGAACTGCCTCCACTCCGAGGGCATCGAGTCCATGCCTAAGGAGAAGGGCTTTGCCGAGTACACCGACGGCAAGTTCGACGTCGCCAAGACCTACGGCGAGGAGATTAGCGAGGCCGGTATGCACCAGTGGTCGCGCTATGTCCAGGGCCGCGATTACTTCATGGCTCCGCTTGCTGAGGGCACCGACTATGAGATCGTCAAGGACGAGCGCGAAGACGCTCGTGCGACGACCGGCGCCCTGGTCCACGAGATGCAGCCGCTGTTCTTCCAGCCCGGCAAGTCCGACTGGAACACCTTTGAGATGATTCGTTCCTTCGCCGCTCGCGGCGAGAATGTCGCCGGCCTCAACGCCAACACCGACGGCGCCTATGCCATCGGCTCCAACCGCAACACCGAGATCCACACCTTCCAGATCCGTCACGGCATGGACCCCGAAATCGCGACCATCCAGTGGGAGATGCTCTCCAACGCCGAGTTCTCCGTCGCTATCCCCCTCTATTCCGCACTGCTCACCGAGGTCAGCCCCTACTTCAGCGATCAGGATGTCTCCTTCGATCACTGTGAAGAGGAAGACGTCGTGAACAACGAGGAGCCCAAGAACTCCATCAACTACGTCCTCATGGACATCAACACGCTCGCCTATGAGAACCGCGACAGCTGCGCCACCGGCGTCCGCGCCTATCTCGACGCCCTGCAGAAGGAGCTCATTGAACAGAACCTGACCGTCGACGAGGCCATGCAGGCCGCCGAGGACAACGAGGCCCGCACCGCCCTGGCCAACAAGGCCGGCAAGGCAGCGACCAAGAACACCTACGTCAAGTGCAAGGCCATGCTCGAGGAGATGCGCGACTACCTCAAGGAGGGCGACTTCTCCGAGGAGTTCGTCCCGAGTGACTACGATGCCGACAACGACTGCCTGGTCGAGTCCATCACCTACGCCGACGAGGCTCTCTCCGATAAGGACGTTGCCGAGCCCGAGGCTGAGGAAGAGGCGACCGAGGAGAAGTCCGAGGGCAACAACATGGCCGCCATGGCCGTTGGCGCCGTCGTCATCATCGGTGTCTGCGGCTTCGTGCTTTATCGTCGCAAGAAGGCCTAAGGCCCTTGCGTTCCAAGAGACGGGCGGGGTCGCATGAGTCATCCCGCCCGCTCAGCCTGCCCTTTTGACCGGCAGGAAACGCCGCCGAAATCTTTTCAAAAAAGATTTCCCCGCACACACTTCGCTGTGCTATAGTGCAGCGCAACAGCAACGAGGTGCGACCGCGCCAAGGCATCACGAAAGGAGCCACCAAGATGATGAACACGATGAAGTCCCTCAACAACTGGTGGTGGCGTGATGCGAATACGATCGGTCGACAGTGAGTCCCTCACGCCTGTTTTTGCGCTCTAGGTGATTGGAAGGCCTCCGGTTTCGACCGGGGGCCTTTTTCTATCTCGAGCCCGATCGCGTTCGCATCACGCGCCTCCGCTTTCTTCTCTTGTACTTCCCTTCCGAAAGGACTTTCACCATGTCTCAGAACACCATCGCCACCGCCCAGCCCCGCACCGTCCAGACCGCTGACCGCGGTAAACTCGATATCCGCGCTCTTGTCCTGCTCGCCATCCTGCTTGCCGCCGGCTTCATCCTCAACTTCACCGTCGGCAAGGCAATCTCGGGCATCTCGGGCGGTATGATCAGCCCCGAGTTCATCATCTCGGCCTTCTGTCTCACCATCCTGGTCGTTCGTCCCAACATTGGTCAGGCGCTCGTCATTGGTCTCATCTCGGCGGCCGTGATCCAGATCACTACCACCTCGCCGTTTGTCGATTTTGCCGCCGAGGGCATCGCCGCCATGCTCATGGCCGTCATTGTCAACGCTGCCGCCAAGGACGGCCAGGTTAAGCCTGTCGTCGCCATCGTCGCAACATTCGTGACCACCTTTGTCTCGGGCGTCATCTTCATGGTCATCAAGATGGCCATGCTCGGCGTGGTGGGCGAGCTCGCCGCAGCCATGCTGCCCGTCGTCGCCATGACCGCCGTATTTAACGCCATTCTGGTCGGCGCCCTCTACCTGCCCATCCAGAAGGCCCTGAAGCTCAACTAACCCGCTCGGCTTTACGAGCCACCCCATCTTGGCGTTCATTCGTCGCTCGCATACCCAAGAACGCTTCGCTCCTCTTTCGCGCCAACCTGGGGCACCTCGTAAAGCCGTATCCGTGCTTCACCACCAAAGACTGTCCCAAACAACGAGCTTTTGGGGACGTTCCTAAACGACTAGTCATGTAAGAACGTCCCCAATGATTATGAAAGGTATCCATGGAAACGATCATCAACGTCGACGATGTCTCGTTCTCCTATGGCACGCAAACCGAGCAGGCGCTCAGCCACGTTTCGCTTAGCGTGAACAAGGGAGATTTCATCGGCATCATCGGGCCCTCGGGTGCCGGTAAGTCCACACTTGTCGCCTGCCTGTCGGGCGCCGTGCCTCACCACTACACCGGCGCCTTTTATGGCTCCGTGTTAGTTGACGGCCACGACACCTGCGAGGTCTCACTCACCGACATATCGCAAATCGTCGGTAGCGTGTTGCAAGACATTGACACGCAGATGGTCGCTTCGGTCGTTGAGGATGAGATGCTCTTTGGTCTCGAGAACTTTGGCGTTCCGCATGACCAGATCGAGCAGCGCTTGTGCGAGACGCTTAAGACCGTCGGCATTAGCGACCTGCGCGACCGCGAGATCGCCACCCTCTCGGGTGGCCAAAAGCAAAAGGTAGCTATCGCCGCCATCCTCGCCATGCGTCCGCGCGTCTTAGTGCTCGATGAGCCAACCGCAGCACTCGACCCCGCCAGTTCCACCTTGGTCTTCGAGACGCTGCGCGAGGCAAACCGCGCGCTCGGCATCACCATCGTCGTCGTTGAGCAAAAGGTCGCTCTGCTTTCGGAGTACTGCAACCGTGTGTTGGTGCTCGATCACGGCCAGATCGCGCTGCAAGGTGAGCCGCACGAGGTCTTCGCACGCACCGACGAGCTTCGCACCATCGGCGTCGATTGTCCGCGCGTCACGCGCATCTTCAACAGTCTCGAGGCCGATGGCTTGGTAAGCGGCACGCCCTGTCTGGATGTCGACGAGGCAGAACGCCTGATAACGGAAATCGTCGACCCCGACCGTGCGACAAGCGATACCCAGGCGCCCGCAGGCTCCCCGCACGCGCCGTCGCTGCGCCCGCATGCGAAAGACGCCGAGCCGGTGCTCACCTTTGACCATGTCGAGTTTTCCTACCCCCATGGAGGCGCCGCCGTCCACGACCTCAACTTGACGCTCTACCCCGGCGAGCTCGTGGGCATTGTCGGCCAAAACGGAGCCGGCAAAACCACGCTCACCAAACTGCTCACTGGTTTGCTCAAGCCCGCATCGGGCAGCGTACGCGTTACGGGCTTGGACACGGCATCGGTTCCCACGAGCCGCATCGCACGCGAAGTGGCAACGCTTTTCCAGAACCCCGACCGCCAAATCTGCAAAGACACCGTGCTCGACGAGGTCGCCTTTGGTCTAGAGCTTGCCGGCATCGACCGCGCCGAAGCCCTGCGTCGCGCCCAGCTGGTCATCGACCGCTTTGGCCTGCCCGCCGACGAGGCACCGTTCTCGCTGTCACGCGGCCAGCGCCAGATGGTGGCGCTGGCATCCGTTGTAGTGATCGAGCCCAAGATCGTGGTGCTCGACGAACCCACGAGCGGCCTGGACTACCGCGAGTGCATGACCGTCATGGAAACGGTGCGCACCATGGCAGAGCGCGGTTGCGCCGTCATCATGGTCTGTCACGACATGGAAGTCGTTTCCGACTTTGCCGAGCGCATCGTGGTGATGGCCAACGGTCGCATCCTCGACCGCGGCCGCACGCACGAGCTATTCTCGAACATCGAACTCATGCAGCGTGCCTACGTTGAGCCGCCCCAGGTCATCGAACTCTCGCGCCGTCTGGCATCCACCGTCTCGCCCTCCTTTACGCAGGTGAGTGAGGTCACTGATATCGTTCGCATTACCGAGGAGATGGTCCGCCGTGGTTAACGTCATCGACTACATGCCGGGCGACACGCTGCTACACCGCCTGAACCCCGTCATCAAACTGGGCCTCGCCGCCGCCATCATCATCGGCATTTTCTTGTCCGACACCTATGTGGCACTGCTGGGCTTTCTGGCACTCACGCTCGCGCTGGGAGCCTACGCCGGCGTCGTCGACCGCCTGCTCGCGCTGCTCAAGCTACTGATTCCGCTCGCGCTCATCATGCTGGTACTGCAGCTGGCTTTTATGCGCGATGGCAACGTGGTGTGGGGCTTCGTTACCGACACTGGTCTCATCACCGGTTCCAAGGCCTGCCTGCGCCTGCTGGGCGTGGCGCTTCCACTCATCCTGATGCTCATGGTGACCAAGCTCAACGACCTTGCCAACGCCTGCGTGGAGGTGTTGCACGTGCCGTATCGCTACGCCTTCACCTTTACCACAGCGCTGCGCTTTGTGCCGGTGTTTGGCCAGGAGATGAACGCCATCATGGAGGCGCAGACCGCACGCGGCGTCGAGTATGACACCAAGAACCCCATCAAGAAGCTTAAGCTCATGCTGCCGCTGTGCGTGCCGCTACTGATCTCGAGCGTGGGTAAAACCGATTCCACGGCCTTAGCGGCCGAGCAGCGCGGCTTCTACCTGCGCACGCGCGCGAGCTCGTACAAGCGCTACCCCATCAAGGGCCTAGACGTTGCCATACTTATTGTTAGCATTGCCCTCATCGTTTTTGGCTTCTTGTTCTAACCTATCGCCACCGGCAACCGACAAACGCAAAAGGCCCCAGCTCACATCAAGCGAGCCGGGGCCTTACTGTTTTCCCAGATAA
The DNA here is from genome assembly GCA_902478945.1 of uncultured Collinsella sp. Classification (GTDB taxonomy): domain Bacteria; phylum Actinomycetota; class Coriobacteriia; order Coriobacteriales; family Coriobacteriaceae; genus Collinsella. Next base: position 16,650 of record CABSMX010000016.1, on the reverse strand, counting down.
AACCTACCAAAATATACCTGTCCCTTTTTGGCAGGTCGAGGGCTACAGGCGGTAGGGGGCGCCGCTGCGGATGATGGATTCGCGCACCAGGACGTCCATGGCATCAAGGGTAATCTCGGGCATCTCTCGGTACTTTTTCAGCACCGAGAGCTCGGTGCAGGCCAGAATGACGCGGTCGCAGCCGCTGCGGGCGAACTCCCACATCACGCGGTCAAACTTGTCCATATCGGGCTCGCGTCCGGCCTTCACGTCATCATAAATCAGCGACATCACGTCGGCCTGGCGCTTCTCACTGGGATAGACGACCTCGACGCCCGCGGCCTCGCACTCGCGCCCATAGACGCCTGCACCCACGGTGCCGTCGGTGCCCATGATGCCGATCTTGCACACCGGCTCGGACGGCATGCTCAGGTTGGGATCGAACTCGCACTCCCCCATCACCGCGCCCGCCAGGGCATAGCGCACCGACTCGCGCGGCATGTGGATAATCGGCACCTTGGTAAACGACTGAATCTGGTCGTAGAAGTAGTGCGATGTGTTGCAGGGAATGGCGATATGAGCACAGCCCAGCCCCTCGAGTGCCCGTGCACATTCCTTCATGGTCGCCAGCAGCTCGGCATGCTCGCCGGTCTTGATGGCCAGCGTACGGTCGGGCATGGTCGACTTGGAAAGTACCACCATGTCGATATGCTCCTGATCACAGGTAGCAGCCGTATGACGCACGACCTGGTCGTAGTAATACGACGTGGCCTCGGCGCCCATGCCGCCGATAACTCCCAGCTTTTCCATCGCCGCCTCCTTGGTGACGCCCATGCAATTGCTCGTATCATGCCCGCGCCCGTCCGATGCAAACCGGGCGGGCGCCGCGCTCATCTACTTGTAATACGTCTTGAACAGCTTAAAGTGACGCAGCTTGGTGTGCCACATGCGCAACCAGCGGTTAAAGACAAAATCACCCTTCATAAACGAAGGATCGGCAGCCTTGCCCTCCTTGGCCAGACGATGCGCCTTCGCACGTAGCTCGGGGTCCTTGACATACTTGTCAACGACGCCCATGGGGACGACCATCCACAGCGCCTCGTCTTGCGCCGTCACAAACTCAGGCTCAAACGGGCGGTTGTACACGTACTCATCCACCACGTATTTAGCAACGTTAAAGCCGCTGTTGGTGACGTAGTAGTTACTGCGGCCCTGACGCGTGTTGAAGTCGAAGAACTTAAACGAACCATCGCGTTGGTCGTACTTGACGTCGAAGTTGGAGAAGCCCGTGAACTTAAGGTCCTCAAGCAGCTTGCGCACGCCACCCATGAGCTCGTCGTTGGGCTCGGTGATGATGCAGGCGTGGTTGCCGACACCATGGGGCTGATGCTCCTCGAGCAGCACGTGACCCAGGCACATCATGCGAACCTTGCCGTTGCGGTCGGAATAACTGGTAAGCACGCGCATGTACTCGTCGTTGCCGGGCACGCGGTCCTGCAAGATGAGGTCATCGGTGTAGCCACTGGCGTACACATCGCGAATGACCTGCTCCAGCTCGGCGCGATCGGCAATCTCGTAGGCCTTCTTCTGGCCCTCGAACTCGTGCTCCCACCACATGATGCCGTCAGAGGGCTTCAGAATCATCGGGAAGGGAAAGTCGATCTGGTCGAGCACCTCGGCGGAAGCCTCGCCCTGGGCGTTGAGCATCGCCATGGTAAAGGTAAACGTGTGCGGATAGGGTACACCGTGCTTCTCGCACAGCTCGTAGAAGATCTCCTTCTTCTGGCACTGCTCGAGCATACTGTAGGGCGCATAGGGCGCGATGACGTTGGAGGCAAGCTGGCCGGCATCCTGAGCCTGTGCGGCAAGCGCGACGTAGTTATCGCCGCAGCCCATGAGGATAATCTTCTTATCGGGATTGGCCTGTGCAATGCCGTTGACGGTCTCGATCATGACCGGCATAGTGTCGATATCCACATTGGGCGTATAGTCGATAATCTGGCTGCGGTATGCAGGGCCCGTCTGATACTTGCCAAAGACCAGGCTCTTGACCTGATACTCCTCGTAGAAGGCGCGCGCCACCGAATAGGCGTTGATATCGCCGCCGAGCAGCACGGGTATAAACTCGCGCTCTGTAAACTGCAATGCCATGGAAACTTCCTATCATCAACTGCCCGTACGATGGGCGGTCTTTATGCAACTGGTTTATTCTAGCGTGCCAAACTGCCGCTTCCCAAAGTTCCACCATATCTATGGCAAGCAGGCGCTTATGATCGAGCCCGCAGGGTTCCGTAACGTTAAAGTTGAACTCTATGGTTTCTTAACAATTCACTATAACTGCAGGTCAAGACCAAAACCTCAAGTTCAACTTGACCCTTTAGAACCTTTAAGGTTCAAGTTGAGGTCGAAAGCAGTAGTAGAATACCTTTCGAATTATAACCTACGATTGATTGCAGAGGGACTGGATGCAGCATTCGAACCATCGCACCGCAGCGCTCATCGCGTCGAAGCCGGCTCGTATCATCACGAGCGCCGCGCTTGCCGTTACACTGACGGCCGCGCCGATGCTCTCCCCCGTCGCAGCCTATGCCGCCTCGCAGGCAACGCAGGATCAGCTTTCCGCTGCCCAGCAGAAAATCGAAACCGCCACGAGTGCCTACAACGAAGCCCGCACCAAGCTCGAGGATCTGCAGAAGCAAATCGACACTAACGAGGCAAGCATCGAGAAGATCGAAGCCGAACTTCCCGATCAACAGGCCAAGGCGAGCTCCGCCATGCGCGATCTGTATAAGTACCAGAAGGGCACCAACCCCATCGTGAGCTTCCTGGTCAACGCGCAGAGCCTGGGCGAGTTCATCACCACCTGCAAGTACACCAACCAGATCACGAGCTCGAGCGTCGACGAGATCGAAGAGCTCAACAAGATGCAGACCGAACTCGAGCAGAACAAGACCGAGCTCGAGCAGGCCAAGTCCCAACTCGAGACCGAGCAGAAAACCGCCGAGGACGCACTGGCACAGGCCCAGCAGCTTCGCAGCGAAGCCCAGGCAAAGGCCGAGCAGGAGAATGCCGCCGAGCTGGCCAAGCTCGAGGCCGACAAGGCCGCTGCCGCCGAGAAGCTCTCGGGCGAGGGCGTGAGCGGCAACAACTCCAACAGCCAGGCCAATAACGCCAACACCACTATCGACACCACGGTGAACAACTCCAATACCGGCAACTCCGATTACGACTCGTTTATCAACGAGTGGACGAGTCGCATCGACAACTACCTCGCCGGCTCCCCCATGGCAGGCCAGGGTTACAACTTTGCCGTGGCAGCCTGGAACACCGGTGTTGACCCTCGCTGGTCTCCCGCCATCGCCTGCATCGAGAGCAGCAAGGGCCTCTATTGTGCCGGCTCCTATAACGCCTGGGGCTGGAGCGCCCGCGGCGGCGGCTGGCGGAGCTTTGGTAGCTGGAGCGAGGGCGTCTCTGCCCACGTTGCCTACCTGGGCGCCAACTATGGCTCCACGCTTACCCCGGCAGCCGCCAAAAAGTACTGCCCGCCCACGTGGCAGGACTGGTACAACAAGGTTGCAACCCAGATGAACCGCATCTAAGATCAACGTCAAAGGGCCCCAATTGGGGCCCTTTTTCTTTTACGCGACGGAGGTATCGACGACGCCAGTCGCGTTTGCAATGGCAACGATGATAATCATTGCCAACAAGAGCACACCCATAGCCTTGAGCCAGAGCTTTGCAAGCTTTTTACCGTGGTATCTATCGAGTAGCTCAAACCGCCGGCGAAGGCGGCGTTTGTCGAGCATCACAAAATGAATGAGCACTGCGAGACCGTCGACGAAGATAAAATACTCAATCGCGAGAAACCACATCGGGTAGTTTTGGTTGGCGCCCGTAGGATGAAAAACGGCAAAATGGCTTCCGGCAAAGAAAACAAGTAGCGAAAGATAGACGAATGCGTTCCAAATGCGCCCAACGGTGTCGGGAATGCGGGAGAGTAAATTCGGGCGCTCAGGCACCAACGGCAATCCACCCTGAGACTGATCCGTGGGGAGCACGGGCGCAGGGCACATGGCTCGCCGCTCGGGAGGCTCTTGGAAAGAAGCAGCATTCGGCGCGCACGACGGCGTCGGCGCGCACGACGCATACGATGCGCGCGCAGCGTGCCCTAGCGCCTTCGCGCTTGCAAAGCGCTTGTCCGGATCGAGCGCCATCGCCATGCAAATAACATCGGCAAGCGAGGCGGGGATATCATATGCCTCGCATTGCTTGCGCATGCCCCGACCCGGCTTGGGGTCGGCCCCCGTCAGACAAAAGAACAGCAGGGCACCGAGCGCATAGACATCGCTGCGCACGCTCGTCTGACCAAAACCATACTGCTCGGGCGGCGCATAGGGACGCGTGCCAAACTTAACGGTATCGGCATCGGCTCCCTCGCGCCACACGCGAGCGATTCCCAAATCGATAATCACCAGCGATGAAAACGTCATGCCCGTATCGGGCGTATAGCTCGCGCCCGACACGATGATATTCGAGGGCTTTAGGTCGCGATGGATCACCGGAGCGGCCATCTCCCCCGCCGACGCAAAGCCGGCATGGAGCTCCGCAACTGCATCACAAAGGGCGCCAAACAGCTCACAAGCATAATCGGGCGTCGCACCCAAACGCCCCACCAGGGCCCCGAGCGTTTCGCCTTCGATATATTCCATGACCACGCAAAGCTCGTCGCCCACGCGGCGGCAATCGACAATCCGAGGCAAGTGCTCGTAACGTCGCCCGGCATGCTGGGCCGCAAACAGGCGTTCATACGCCCCGCCAATCTGGGCCGACGCGTCGATGCGCTTGCGAACAAAGGGGCCAAGAGATCCCCCGCCAGAGCCCTCAAAGTATACGAGCTCGGTCGTCTCGACGTCGGAGTGCTTGAGCACACGGTCTACGCGATAACTGTCATCACGCTCAAGTGACGCCAGGTGTCCGGCGAGCGCAGCGGTCAACTCATCATCGGAATATGTTGGGCTCTGAGTATCCATAGCGTCCATAATAACGCAGGGCACGGACGCCCCATGACGCCCGTGCCCTGCACGTTCAAAATGTCGTGAACGGCGCTTCCACCGTCAGCTAACCGTTAGCTCACCGTCTCCTCACCAAAGCGATACAGCTCCTCGTTCACCTTTTGCAGGCTGCAGCCACGATCGATGCAGAAAATGATGATGGCGTCACGGCGGTCCTTGCAGTTGAGGACATTGGCGCCCGCCGCCGTCAAGACGCGGTCGGTCTCCTTGAGCGTCAGCGCCATGGCAAAGGCAATCTGCAGCACCTTATTGCGGCTCGGATGCCGCGCACCGGTAAAGATCTGATAGCCAAACGTCTCGTTGAGGTCGGCCATACGCACCACGCGCGAACGCTCCAGCCCCTTTTCTTCCAAAAGCTGTTTCAGATACTCCGAAAGCGACGGGGCGGTAAAGTCATGCTCTTTGATATAGCCCTCGATACTCGGGGCATCAAGCAGCTCGTTGAGCAACTCTTCGGTTAACTTTTTATTGGGCATATGGCCTCACCCCCAGCTCGCATAGTAACCATGTTTTTAATTCTAGTTAAAAGCCGCTCACGTCAGAACGTTCCCAGCTGGCAACCTGGTCGGGAGATACCGTGCTTATCGCTTCGAACTTCCAGGTGCCACCCGCTTTGAGATGGTTAGTATTTGCAAGAGCCGTTCCCACCTGATTGCCGTCTGCGTCATACAGAACATACTCAATCTGAATGTAGCTTTGCTCTTTATCCGTATTATTGGTCAACGTGCCAGTGATCTTATACGCGAACTGATTAGACGTATCACCGGCCTCATCCGAAACCGTATAGGGCTCTTGTGCCTCTTTTTGTTCTTCGACTTGCTGGGCCTGTTCGGCAGACTTTGCTGCATCACCCGTAGACGAATCAGACGAGTTGCCGCCCATAGACCCTACGACGCCGGCAACAACGAGCACCACGATGACACCCAATACGATCTTGCCGATCGGCTTCTTTCCCTCTTTTGCCATTATGCATCCTTCCTACGATCCGGCTACCGCGCCGGCACACAGCACATCGTAGGAGGCAGCGAGCTCAAATTCATTAGCTGGCAGCTAATGCAGCAACACAGCTTGCCATCCGACGCTCATCGAGTCCTTTTTTCCTTCACCGAACTCATGCCTTTGTTGTTGACTATTAAACATTTAGACGTAAACTGCTTTGTTACCTTGTCAACATCAGAAAGGAACCTCATTGGGAAAAGACGTACTGGTGCAGCAACTCGTCGACTCATTCGACAGCTGGCCCGCCACAAATTCCGGTTGCGGATCGTCCCGCATGACACAAGAGCTCTATCCTTTTGACAAGCTCTTCTCTCCCATCAAAATTAACAAGCTCACCGTCAAAAACCGCATCGTCATGGCGCCGATGGGCAATATCGACATGTGCGAGGAAACTGGTCGCCCCAGCGACATGATGCTGCAGTACTTTTTCGCCCGCGCCAAAGGCGGCTGCGGCCTCATTACAACAGGACTCGTACCGGTAAGCCACGGCATCGATACCACGGTCACCGAGCTGGACAAGCTCACCTATTTCCCGCGCATCGATCGAAGCCGAACCGTTATGGCAGGCTGGCGCGACCTTGCCCAAGGTGTCCATGCCTTCGGATCGCGCATTTTTGTCCAGCTTACGGCTGGACTCGGCCGCGTGGGCAACCCGCAATGCCTCATCACGCAAAAGAAGTTTCCGGTCTCGGCGAGTTTCTTGCCTAACTACTACATCCCAGCCATTCCATGCATGCGCCTCTCGAACCAAAAGCTGCGCCGTATCGTAAACAGTATCGGCCAAGCGGCGGCCGATGCCCATGCCATGGGCATCGATGGCGTCTATTTGCACGGACACGAAGGTTATCTTATCGAGCAGCTCGGAAACCCCGCCTTTAACCATCGCAAGCTCGGACGTTATGCCGATTGGCGTCAATTTGGCCTCGATATGGTCAAAGAAATCCGTCGCCGCGTTGGGCCCGACTACCCCATCATGTACCGCATCGACCTTTCGCTTGCACTCGAGGAAACCTATGACGAGCAGGTCATGAATTCGACCTATCTGGGACGCATGCGCGGCGGCCGTACCGTCGAACAGACCCTGTGCTATATGGAAGAGCTCGTGGCGGCGGGAGTAGACATCTTTGACGTCGACCTTGGTTGCTATGACAACTGGTGGATGCCCCACCCGCCTGCGAGCATGCCCGCAGGCTGCTTCGTTCCCGTGGCGCGCGCCGTTCGGGAGCGCTTTGCCGCCGACAATATCCGATCCAATGCCGGCCTTCCCGTACCCGTTGTCGCGGTGGGTAAGTTGGGCTACCCCGACATTGCCGAACGCGCCCTTCGCAATGGCGACGCCGATATGATCATGCTCGGACGCCCGCTGCTTGCGGATCCCGAGTGGCCCAACAAGGCGTACGCCGGTCGCGTGGCAGATATTCGCCCCTGCATCGGATGCCAGGAAGGATGCCTCAACGAGTTTGTCGAAGGAGGCCACCCGCAGTGCGCCGTCAATCCACGCTGCAGCTTTGAATACCTCATGCCCCAGACACCCGCTCCTGCCATAGAACCCAAACGCATAGCGGTGATAGGAGCCGGACCCGCCGGGATGGTCTGTGCGCTAATCGCCGCGCGTCGTGGCCACGACGTAAAGCTCATCGACGTCGAAGATGAACTTGGAGGAAAACTCCTCTCCGCCAGCGCCGCCCGAATCAAGTTCGACCTCGATAACTACCGATCATATCTTGTTCGACAGGTGCGCGAGCAGGCAGAAAAACCCAACGGGAACCTGACACTCGAACTTGGGCGGGCAGCACGCGCCGAAGATCTTGCAAAGGCAGGCTTCGACGCAATCGTGTGCGCAACAGGCACTTCCAATGCGATACCGCCCATCCCCGGCCTTACGGAGCTTGCAGCATCAGGCCATGCCGTACAGGCAACGCAGCTGCTGCGCCAACCCGCGCTGCTTGGCAACGCCAAAACCGTCGCCATCATTGGCGGAGGGGCCGTGGGCTGCGAGGTTGCCCAATGGCTCACCGTCGAACACGGCATACCACAGGTCAGCGTAATTGAAATGCTGCCTCACATGATGCAGGGCGCCTGCACGGCAAATCGTGGCCACCTACTCCATGCGCTCAGGGGACGCAATGTGCGGCTCCTCAATATGACACGCGTCGAGCGCGCGGAAGTCGGCGGCAAACGCGAGTCTGGAGCCCCATCGAGGTGTGCGCGCCTCCACTTGAGTCGCAACTGCCACAAAAACGTTCCCGACCCCTACGTCTCGTGGTCACCGGTCTTGCCCGAGAACGTCGAAAACCCACTTGCACCCAAAATCGGCAACGACTGGAAGTCACTCGAGCTAACTTGCGACCTAGTAATCATTGCCTGCGGCGGACACCCCGACGACGCGCTGTTCTACAAACTGCAGCAGGCACACGCCGCAGACGAGCTGCATAACATCGGCGATGGGTTTGCACCCGGCCGTGTGCTCGAAGCGGTCCGTGCGGCATACCGGCTCGGCACCAATATCTAACACGAAAGGATGGGCTCACAGATGAACCTGACCTCCCAACAACAAGCCCTGCTCGACGGCGCCAAGGGCCCCGCCATGGCCAAAGTGGTCAAGACCCTCGTTATGTACGGCGAATGCTTTGGCGCCGAGCGTATGGTCCCCGTGACCGGCGCAAACGGTCATCTTGTCACAAGTTTTGGCCTCTCCATGCTCGGTCCAGTCTATGACCTTATGGATGAGCTGCTGAAAGACGGCGCCCTGTCCGGTCAGTCATTCTCGGTCGACCCGAGGCCCCTCGACCCCGCCGTCCCGGCCAACCCGCTGCAAAAGCTGCTGTTCAAGATTATGTATTCCAAACAAGACGATTATGAGGCACAGCTGCGCAGCATGGGCCTATTGGACAACGATGCTTTCACCTGCACCTGCTACCAGCCCGAGGTTGGCAATCGACCTCGACGTGGCGACATCCTAAGCTGGGCAGAAAGCAGCGCCGTGGTCTTTGCCAACTCCGTGTTGGGCGCTCGCTGCAATCGCAACTCCGGCATCATCGAGATGTTCGGCTCAATTGCCGGCTTTGTCCCGGAATTCGGCCTGCTCACCGATGAGGGCCGCAAGGCGACCTGGATCATCGAAGTCGACTGCAAGCGCAAGCCCGAAGCGCAAGTGCTTGGCAGCGCCATTGGCATGAAGGTGATGGAAGACGTCCCTTACATTAAAGGCCTCGACCGCTGGCTTGGCCGCGAGCTCACACCCGGCACGCAGGACTACCTTAAGGACATGGGCGCCGCCAGCGCATCGAACGGCGCTGTCGGGCTCTACCACGTGGACGGCATCACGCCCGAGGCCGTCGAGCAAGGCGAACAACTCATAGCACCAGACACCCAAATCTATCGCATTGACGACGCCGAGCTGGAACGCATCCGCTCGAGCTACCCCGTCATGTGGAAGAACCCGGGCGCGCGCCCCAAGCTTGCCTTCATCGGCTGCCCCCACCTCTCGTCTGCACAACTCGCCCATTGGGCAGACGCCATCTGCGATGGGCTGAGCGCCTCCGGCAACTGCCGCGTGCAAGTACCCACCGTACTGACCGCCGCCCCATCCGTGGCAGACGCCTTCCGCAAGACTGCGGCATACAGACGCCTCTCGACTACCGGCGCCGTCGTCTCGAGCATCTGCCCGCTTATGTACACCAACAACCCGCTGTGCGGCAGCATGCCCATCATCACCAACTCCAACAAGTTACGTACGTACTCGGCATCGCGCTACTACACCGACGACGAGGTGCTCGCCTACGTCACCACCGGAAAACCAGTCAAATAGGAAGGCGACTCCTCATGGAAAAAATCTTTCACGGCCGCGTCGTTGTCCCCGGAACTGCCCACGCCAAGGCACTTGTCTCTCACGGAGGGCTCAACACACTCGCATCGTTTCAGAAGGCACTGATGTTTGGCGACAAAAAGGCCACGTGTTCCGACCAAAACAATCCCGACTTGTACGGCAAACCTTTGGCGGGATGTGCCTTGTGCCTTCCGCAGACCATCGGCTCCACCACAGGTGGCATGGTGCTCTTCTGCGCCACCAAAATGGGGCGCCAACCCGCATGCCTGCTGTTTTCCAAACCCATTGACAGCCTTGCCGCCGCTGGCGCGATCCTCTCGGGTGTATGGACCGACACCCCCATGCCCACCATTGACAACCTGGGCGATGAGTTTCTCGATGCCGTGTCGACGGGAGACGCCATCACCGTGGCCGAAGACGGCACGGTCATCGTCGGCTAAGGCTATCCGACCCGCCGCCCGCAGATGAACAACGTGTTTCGCCGTTTCCCACGCGCGGTGCGGGCGATAATCTTGACGTATTCGATATACAACACGAAAGGAGTCCCACCATGGGAGCATCGGTATCGGTCGCACAGGGTGCGCCTCTTGATGCAGGCACCTACAAGGCAGACGAGGCAGCCGTCGAGCGCTTTTGCGAATTGCTACGCATTCCCACCGTTTCGCGTGAGAACATCGCCGAGCGCGACGACGAGCCCTTCGGCCAGTGGATTCCCACGCTCCAGCGGCTTTATCCGCGTTTCTTTGACATCGCCGAGATCACACGCATCGACGATTTTGGTATGCTCCTGCATTGGCCTGGTGCCGATTCCGCCTTGGACCCCATCGTCATGATGGCGCATCAGGACGTCGTGCCCGTCGAGGGCCAGGACTGGGAACACGATCCCTTTGGAGCCGAGATCTTCGACGGCGAGATCTGGGCCCGCGGTTCACTCGACACCAAGTGCATCGTCTCTGCTTTTCTCGAGGCCGCCGAGCATTTGATTGCCCAGGGCTTCGTTCCCCCGCGCGATGTCTGGTTCTTCTCGAGCGATGGCGAGGAAATCGCCGCGCCTACTGCAACCCATGCAGTGCAGTGGCTTCGCGAGCACAACATCCATCCCTATATGGTGCTCGATGAGGGTGGCGCCGTGGCAACCGACGCCCCGCTCGGTGTCACCGAACCCGTTGCCATGGTAGGCGTGTCCGAGAAGGGCCATGTCGACCTTACCGTCACGGCGCGCGCCGACGGCGGCCACGCCTCTACGCCTGCGGCAAACGATGCCTGCCGTCTTCTCTGCCGTGTATGCGAGACTATCTCGGCCAACCCCGGCAAGCCGCAGCTCACACCCGCCGTCGAGGCCACACTGACCGAGTTGGGTGCCCGTAGCAGCGCGACGTATCAGGCAGTCTTTGGCAACCTGTGGCTCACGCGCCCCGCAGTTACCAAGATCATGGCCGCCAGCCCCGAGACCTCGGCAATGCTGCGCACAACCTATGCGCTCACGCAGCTCGAAGGCTCCAACGCGCACAACGTGCTGCCACCGGTCGCTCGCGCCAACTTCAACGTGCGCATCGCTCCGTTCGAGACCATCGCCGATGCCGTTGAGCGCGCCCGCAAGCTCGCCGCCCAGCAGTGTCGCGCCTCGGGCGTAAGCCCCGACCATGTCACCGTCGAAATCAACGAGGCGATTCCCTACACCGAGCCCGCGCCCATCTCGCCTTACGAAGACGATGCCGCCTTTAACTACATCCATCGCTGCGTGTCGGGTGTCTATCCCGAGGCCGGCTTTGCTCCCTACGTGCAGAACTGCTGCACCGACTCGCGCGAGTTCAACGAGATCTGCGATCGCGTCTACCGCTTCTGCGGCTTCATCTACTCGGGCGAGGCGCGCAAGCTCATCCATGCCGCCAACGAACGCATCGGCGTCGACGTCTACAAGCGCGGCATCGAATTCTATGTGGCGTTTCTCGCCAACCTTGAACAACTGTAGGACGGGAGGGCTGATAGCGCCCCTCCCCGCTTTTATCCCCGCTTTTACCGACCAGGAGAACCAGCATGACCCAACCAAATCTTAAGCGGGCGGCCCGGCTCGACACCAAGGCCGTCGCCCTCGCCTCCCTACCCTTTATGGGCATGATCAGCTTTTGGCAGGTCTACGACGGCATCGTTCCTAAGATGCTCACGGGGACCTTTGGCCTATCCAACTCGCTCACCGGCGCGATCATGGCCATCGATAATGTCTTTGGCCTGTTCCTGCTTCCGCTCTTTGGCATCCTCTCGGACCGCTGCGCAAGCAACCTCGGGCGCCGAACGCCCTTTATCTTGGGCGGCTCCGCGGTGGCAATGCTCTCCGTCCCGCTCATCGCGATCGCCAACAACATGGGCAGCCTAACTCTGCTCATTGGCGCGATTATCCTCACGCTTTTGGCAATATGCGCCTACCGCACCATGACGGTTGCCATCGTGGCCGATATTACGCCTCGCCCACTTCGAACCAAGGCAGACTCGATCGAAAAGATCGTCGGCTATGCGGGAACGGGCCTTATGCTCGTCGCCATCTCGGTCATGGTTCCCAAGGCCGACAAGCCCGATTATCTTCCGCTCTTTATCTTGCAGGCCGCCTTTATCCTCGTGTCGGCCGTTGTCTACGGCATCTTTGTCCGTGAGCCCGCCCTCGTCGAAAAGATGCGCGAGAAATCGCTGTCCATGGGCATCGACGAGGATCAGATTGACAAAGATGACTCCCCCGAGGCTGGCGGCAAGGAACGCGTTGCAGACACCGGCGTGCGTCGCTCCATCATCATGCTGCTCGCCGCAACGTTTTTCTATTACATGAGCTATAACGCCATGACCACCAATATCAGCCGCTATGCCGATATGTTCTACGGCATGGAAGGCGGTTCCTATGCCGTCATCAATATCGTGACGATTGCAGGCGCGCTGCTAAGCTACGTACCCCTGGCAAACCTTTCGCTCAAAATCGGCCGCAAAAAGGTCGCCCTGGGCACCGCCGTCATCATGGTTTTGTACCCCGCGTTTCTTTGGCTGGCACCCGGCTTCTCACCCGTGCTGTACGGCGTCTTTTTGCTGATGGGCGTCGCGCTGGGCGGTGTGGACTTGTGCGTGTACACGATGATTCTGGAGTGCTGCAGCTCCCAAAGCGTGGGCCGCTACTCCGGTTACTACTACACCGTGAGCATGGCGGCTCAGGTGGCGACACCGATTCTCTCCGGCATCGTTATGGACGTGGCGCCGTCGATGCTCTTCGCCTACATCACGGCAATGGGCATGTTTATGGCCGCAAGCATTGCCGCCGCCAAGCACGGCGATGCTATCTTGATCGACGAGGTCGCTCGCCGCGAGGCAGCCGAGTAGAAGCGCATGCCAATATTGAGCAATGGAGCCGGATGGGGGTATTTCCCATCCGGCTCCATTTTTGTTCCATCTTCAAGAGGCTCGTCGAAGCCTACCCCACCATGACGGATTCCCCGGTAAAGGTACTCACAAGCAACAAGATAAAGAACGCCAGATAACTGATGCTCAATAGGTAGGCGACAACCAAAAAGATGGCCCATCCGGCATTGGTCTTGCCGTCGGCACGACGTTGCTCGCGAGAACGGCACAGCCAAATCGTCACGCCAATGGCCACGATCAACAGTACAAGTGCCGCCGCCGCCAGTCCAGCAAACGCAAACATCACGCCAATGCTCACAGCAATAACCGGGAGCAGCAGCAAGCCGCACCCGCACCCACCAGGACTGTACACGGCAGTCTGTCGGCGTCGTTCCATCGTCACTCCAACCTCAACATCTTTGAGCGCTACAGCGCAACGGCCTGCTGAACGGGAACGATCTTATCCAGTTCCGGTTCGATGCGCCTCTTCTCTGCCTCGAGATCAAACGCCATCTGGGCTCGAAGCCAGTAGCCATCCATCAGGCCAAAGTAGCGGCAAAGGCGAAGGTCGGTGTCGGCCGTCACGCGACGCCTTCCCAAGATAATCTGCCCAATGCGTTGAGCCGGAATCCCGGTCTCCTTAGCAAGGCGATATTGAGAAATGCCCATAGGGGCAAGAAATTCCTCTTTGAGAAGCTCGCCAGGAGTCACCGGCGGCAGCAAATCAGACGCAGTCTCATCACTTGTGATAATCGACGATTTCGACATTCCAAGCCATCCCCTGTCTCCACTCAAAACAGACCCGATAGCGCTCATTGACACGGATACTATATTGACCGGCGCGATCGCCCTTCAACGCTTCAAGACGATTGCCTGGCGGAACGCGAAGATCATCAAGCGAAGCGCAGATCTGCAGTTGGCGAATCTTCCTCAAGGCGACCCGCTCAAAAGGAATGAACTTCCTAATCCGCACACCCATTGCAAAGCGTTCAGTGTCTTCATCTTTATATGATGCAATCATAGTATCGCCTTACGTTAATAACGTCAAACGTTTCTATAGAGCTGCATCTCTATTATAGCGTACATCTGTTCGTATTTTCGAGAAGATGCGTCCCCGTCGACTAACAAAGCAAAAGCAATCGTTTGTAGACATCGAGGCCTTTGAGCAGGATTTCCTCGTCAAAGAGCATGGTATCAGTGTGAAGGGCACTCATCGCATAGGCTGGGCAGCCATCAGCGTCAATCGGGTTTTCTTGCCCCTCTGGCACACCCGTGCCCAGCAAGAAGAACACGCCCGGCAGATGGCGCTGATAGAAGGCGAAGTCCTCGGCAATCAGCAAAGGCTCATCTACGAGCTGTAGTTCGGGCAAAGCCGGTGCAATGCGAGTGAACAACTCGGGGTCGTTGTCGACCGGCGGATAGCCCTCGGCAAAGTCGAGATCGTACGTGCAGCCCGTTGCAGCGCATGCCTCATCAAGCACGCGGCGCAAGCCCTCACGCGCACGGTCGAACATGTCGTCTGTAAACACACGCAGACTGCCGGCAACATGGGCCTCCCCCGCCACCGCGTTGCAGACGGTACCGGCCTGCAGCAGACCAAACTTGCCGATACAGGGTTCGTCGGTGCCCAGCTCGTCCATCAGCTCGCGCTCGGCAACCAAAAACTTCGCTGCTGCCAATGCCGCATCGTGCGACTCCTCGACCGGTACACCATAGGTCTTAGCGATATGAATACTCGTACCGTGAATATGGATATGCGTCTCGCTCGAACGCGCCAGCAGCGGACCGGAACAACTCGCCAACGTGCCGGCAGGCAGATC
Source organism: uncultured Collinsella sp. (assembly GCA_902478945.1). GTDB lineage: Bacteria > Actinomycetota > Coriobacteriia > Coriobacteriales > Coriobacteriaceae > Collinsella. The sequence goes on along the minus strand of CABSMX010000016.1, from coordinate 1,576 downwards.
GGGCCACACATGGAAGCCAAAAATGCGGTCGACCCCGTAGCGCTCGAACACGCCGCTCTCGCATACCGTCTTGGCACCACCGGTCGTTTCCTCGGCCGGCTGGAACACAAAGAGCACGTTGCGCCTCATGACGCCCGGCTGCTCGCGAATCGCACGGTCGACATACGTCGCAGCGGCAAGCGCCATAGCCATGTGTCCGTCATGTCCGCAAGCGTGCATCTTGCCGGGATGTGTCGAGGCGAACGCTGCCCCTGTTGCCTCGACAATGGGCAGCGCGTCCATATCGGCGCGAATCGCCGTGGCATGCGCGAAACCAACGCCAACATCGAAGAAAGCGCAGACGCAGCTGGGGCACGGATGGGTCACCTCGCAAGCGAGCGGTGCCAGCACGCCCTCGATATAGGCAATGGTTTGCGGAAGATCGAAATCGAGCTCCGGAATGCGATGGAGATCGCGGCGATAGCGACGGAGTTCTTGGAGCTCGGTCATAAAAGATCCCTTCGTGAGGCATATCTGTTGCAACTTATTGTGATACAGGATTGTGGCACACATGTTTCCAGCATATTGCTGCATTTTTTAAACGTTATATACAAATACTCTTGTTTGCTAAAGTGCAACGTGGTAGGGTCGTTACCACTTGATAGAGGCGCGGGCACGAAGAACCGCGGGCGAGCCGGCAGGCTTTGACCCCGTGGGGAGGCGAAACCCGCCGAACTGGGTTTTTCGGGCACGAACAACCTGGTGGGCCTGTGGGAAACACCCACAGGACTGTCTGCAGCAATGCGGGAGCGCTATCCGGACATTGGGTCCACGCTATGCGGATTCGATGCGCAGATGGCGCCGTCTGGATAGCGAGGTTTACGGGACATGGCATTGACCCCCAACGAGGCATATGCGGCCAAGCAGCCGTTTGTGGACAAGGAGACGCTCGAGCATATCGTCGAGCAGTTCCCCACGCCATTTCATCTATATGACGAGGCGGGCATCCGCCGCAACATGCAAGAGGTGCGCGACGCCTTCGCATGGAACCCGGGCTTTAAGGAATACTTTGCCGTCAAGGCCAATCCCAACCCGGCGCTCATCTCCATTCTCAACGAATACGGCTGCGGCTGCGATTGCTCGAGCTATACCGAGCTCATGATCGCCCGCTCGCTGGGTATCACGGGACACGACATCATGTTCTCGTCCAACGACACGCCGGCAGCGGACTTTGAGCTCGCCGACAAGCTGGGCGCCATCGTCAACTTTGACGACATCAGCCACATCGAGTTCTTTGAGCGCGTTGCGGGGCCCATCCCCAAGACGGTCAGCTGCCGCTTTAATCCAGGCGGCCTGTTCCAACTCTCCAACGGCATCATGGATAACCCCGGCGACTCCAAGTACGGCATGACCACCGAGCAGCTCTTCGAGGCGTTCCGCATGCTCAAGGCCAAGGGCGCCGAGGACTTTGGCATCCACGCATTCCTTGCCAGCAACACCGTCACCAACGACTACTACCCCAAGCTCGCGCGCATCCTCTTTGAGCTTGCCGTGCGCCTGGAGCGCGAGACCGGCGCACACGTCGCCTTCATCAACC
>CABSMX010000015.1 GCA_902478945.1 uncultured Collinsella sp. | reverse complement strand
AAGAGACAGGGTCTTTCCGATGGTGCGGTTGAACTGCTCGAGGTTAAGCCCGATGGCAAGCGTGCTATGGCTGCTTCTGCCTGGGCTGCCGGCCTGCAGAGTGCCGAACTTAGGTGGGGTGTACTGTCATGAGCAAGTTGTCTCCCGCGCGCAAGCTTGCGCTCGATGTGTTGATGGAGGCCGATCGCCGCGGTATGTACGCACGCGACGTGTTGTCTTCCCGTGCTTCCGCCAAGGCCATTGACCAGCGCGATTCTGCGTTTGCCGCTCGCTTGGCGCTCGGTGTTGCCGCGACGCAGGGTATTTTGGACGAGTTGCTCGACCAGTTTCTCGATAAGCCCAAAAAGGTCGCGCCGCGTGTTCGCATGGCGCTTCGCATCTCGGCCTTCGAGATGCTCTACCTGCATACCCCGGGTCGCGTTGCCGTGAGTCAGGGTGTTGAGCTGGTTCGTAGCGGCGCTAAATCGGCCGCCGGTCTGGCGAACGCCGTGCTGCATAAGGTTGCGGACAACGTCGAGGATTTTGCCAATGCGACGGATGCCGACGAGTCCGAGCGCCGTTTGGTTCGCCTGTCTCGTCTGATGGGCCTGCCGCGCTGGCTGTGCGCCCGCATTATGGCGTCGTTCGATACGCCCGAAGGTGCGCTCAACTTTGCCGGCAATCTGGCGCCCGCGCCGCTCGCTTTGCACGAGAACGCCTTTACGACCAAACACGATCCGTACATTTCGCAGCTTGTTGCGCCTGTGTTCCCGGGCTGCCATGCGCCGGTCGATGCGCAGGCCACCGTTGCGTCGGGCGTGTTTGAACGCGCGGCGGCCGTGGCCTCGGACCTTAACGCCCAGCTTATCGCTACTGCGGCGACCCGTCCCGGGCGTTGCCTAGAGATCGGCGCCGGTCGTGGAACCAAGACCTATGTGATGATGTGTCAAGCCAAGCGTGCCGGGTACGAGCGTCAGCATACCGCGCTCGACCTGCACGATCGTAAGTGTGATCAGAATCTCGCGCGCCTGCATAAGGCCGGTATTCAGGGTGTTCGTACGGTGTCGGGCGATGCCTGCGAGCTCAATGAGGTGCTCACGTCGTTTGATGCCATGCTCGGCGAGCCTGCCCTGTTCGACACGGTGTTTATCGATGCGCCGTGCTCTGGCACCGGCACCATGCGTCGTCATCCCGAGATCCCATGGCGTCTGAGTGAGAACGACGTTACGACTGAGCTGCCCCGCCTGCAGCTGACGATGCTCAAGGAAGCCGCCGCGCGCGTGGCTGCCGGCGGTGAGCTTATCTATGCCACCTGCTCGGTTTTTAATGAAGAGAACACGCAGGTCGTGGATGCTTTCCTGGCTTCTCCCGAGGGCGCCGGCTTTACCGTGGCACCGCTCTCCGAAGCCCAGATTCTGCAGCTGCCCGAGTACGATCACGCCAAGAGCCTCGTCACCCTGCGCCAAAACGCTCGAGGCCTCTTCCAAAGTGTCCCCGTAAATGCTGACGCCTACGACGGCCACTTCTGCGCAAGGCTCGTCTGCAACTGATAGAGATGCCCAGGTAGCTAATTTGAGATGAATTCTCTGGGATGGGGATTAATAAATCGGGTGTGAAAGTAAGCGGTTGGGTTCGGTGAGTTTCCGGATGCATAAACCGCTCGCAGATTTAATATTGAGGGGTTAAAATGATCGATCTTAACAATGACAAGATTGATAATCCTGAAGATAATTCTCAGGAAAATGAAGAGGTTGAGAATTCTTCGATTAAAAAGCGGGTAATTATTGGTGCCGGTATCGTTGCTCTGATTATTGCTGGTTGCGTCGGTGGTTATGCTGGTTACAATTACAAACAAGCATGTAGTGAACATAATCAGCAGGTTGAAGTTTTGTATTCAAAGGCTAGCGATAGTGTTGCTGCCTTTAAAGCTGATCCTAGGCTAATAACTTTTGAGCAACGTCTTGATACCATTAAAAATGCTCAAAATAATAAAGAGATTTTGAATAAAGAAATCTCTAATGACAGTTTTAAGTATGCAGATGGCACTTCCCCTGATTGGACGAAGTTGCTTAATAAATACGATTCCATTATTAAAGACTGTCGTAATGCTCAAAATGATGAGTGGAATACTTCTGTAGCTGACCATGTTAATTATGATGTAAATTCTACTGAAGATACTGACTCTCTCCAACAGCATATTAATAGTCTCAATGGTCTTCTTAATGATATTTCTAATAAAGATAATCAGAAGCTTATTTTTAAAGATGCTAAAAAGGATTCTAAGAAGTTCATTGATCAAATCAATGAACAGATTAGTCGTTATCAAACTCGTATTGATGATGTAAATAAGGCAAAAGCAGAAGCTGAGGCGAAGACTCAAGAGGAAGTGGCACAGGCTCAGCAGCAGGCTCCTCAGCAAAACAATTATTCCAACAATTCTTATAGCGGTAATAATTATTCTGCTGGAAGTGGTTATTCGGGAGGCTCCTCTAACGGCGGCGGCAAAGTAGTCATTAAAACTATGGATGTTTATGACGAAAATGGCAATTATGTGGGGTCTACTCATTGGTATAACGATGGTACCTGTGACGATCCCTATTCTGCCGGTATGGGCGGATTTTAAAATATGCTAATTATTAAAAAATAATTAGCTACCTATAGCGCAAAGAAGCGGCCCCGCGATCGGCGTTGATCGCGGGGCCGCGTTGTTCTTAGTGGCTGTGCGGGCAGTTGGCACAGCAGCCGCTGGTGGCGCTGGTGCTGGAACCGCCGCTGCGCTGGTCGGTGTTGTAGAAACCGCTGCCATCGAATTTGATGCCGCTGGCAGAGAACGTCTTGGATGCCGGAGCGCCGCAGCTGGGGCATATTACCTCAGGCGTCTCGGACATTGGGTGCTCAACCTCAAACACATTGCCGCAGCTCGTGCACTTGTAATCGTAGCGCGCCATAATACTTCCTTTTCAGTACAAAGCGGGCAGATCACTCTGCCCGCAAAAATTCAAACGTCTGTAACTGTACCCTATATCGGGCGTTTTATCACGGTTCGCTCCAGAATCTATGGGTGTTGCGCAGGAGCTGCGCAGTTTTGCCCTCGGCGGCCGCAACGTCGGCCTCGTCAGCCTGCCAGGTCCAGTTGCCCGTGGCCACGCCCGGTACGTTCATGCGCGCATCGTCGCCAAGCCCCAGGACATCCTGCAGCGGCATCATCACCAGGGGAGCGTCGCTTGCCAGGGCGTTGCCCATGAGCTCGCTTGCCAATGCAATGCCGCTCGGTTCGTCGCCACCCGCAAAGGAGCGCGTGCACCAGCCGGCAAGCGTCGAGGTGTCGTGCGTCGAGGTGTACAGGATCTTGCCCGGTGTGGGATGAATTCCGCAGCGAACGTCGTAGTCTCTAAACTCCAGCACGTCCATGCCGGGGAAGCCGCAGGTCGAAGCCATCGCACGAACGCCAGGCGTCAGGTAGCCCAGGTCCTCGGCAATAAAGTTAAGCGGACCTAGCTCGTCATAGGCGGTCTGGAACAGATCCTTGCCCGGACCCGCCAGCCAGCGGCCGTCGGCGCAGGCCTTGCCGGCGGGAATGCTAAAGTAGCTGTGGAATCCCAGGAAGTGGTCCAGGCGCACGCGGTCGTAGAGCGAGAACGCGCGACGCAGACGGTCCATCCACCAGCGGTAGCCGTTCTGCTTCATGTGGTCCCAACGGAATGTGGGGTTGCCCCACACCTGACCCTCGGGCGCAAAGTTGTCGGGCGGCGCGCCCGAAATCTCAATTGCCTTGCCGGTATCGGACAGCCAGAAGTTCTCGGGTTCGCTCCACGCATCGGCCGAATCGTCCGAGACATACATGGGGATATCGCCGATGACCTCAATGCCCTTCTTGTGTGCATAGTTCATGAGCTCGCACCAGGCAAGGTCAAAACGATACTGCATGTACGCCTGCAGCTCGGCCTCGTCATGGAAGCGCTTATCGTCGATCAGATACTCGTTGTAGCTCGCGACATCTGTCGGCCAATCGTGGCGCGACTCGCCCTCAAAGTGCTTCTTGACGGCCATGTAGACGCAGTACTTCTCGAGCCAATCGGCGTTGCGATGCTTAAACGCCGTGTATAGCGGGTCTGCATCCTCGCCGCCACGGGCCTTCCAAGTCTCAAAGTCGGCCGCCAGCTCTTCTTGGCTCTCGGGCAGCAGGTCGATATTGCCTGCAAAGGCCGAAGGACCGGCATAGGGGGAGCGGAAGAAGTCCGTGGGATTGACGGGCAGAACCTGCCAGTAGCGCATGCCCATGGCAGCCAGGTGGTCGATAAAGCGACGCGTGGGCGCACCGATCGTGCCGGGCTTGCCGTCGTCGGTCGGCACCGAGGTGATGTGGCACACGACGCCTGCGCCGTGATCGAGCGGCTCCTGCAGGCGCTGCTCGGCATGGTGATAGATGATTGAAGAGCCCAGCGGGTACAGGTCGAGCGTAACCGTGCCGTTATGGATCTCGCACTCGTGACCGCTGATCACGTCACTCGCACATTCGCCGAGCGCCGGAATCGTCACGCGGTGCGAATTGCGCAGGCTGCGGTTGATGATAACCGTCGCGGACTCGCCATCCTTGCCCGTGCGGTTGTATGCCAGCACCTCGTCGTTGAGCGCGAAGGCCTTGATCTCGCCGTCGATCATAAATGGCAGTGCGCGGCGTACGGCAGAGGCGTTCTTGACAATAGCCAGCGTATCGAAGTCGTGCAGGTCTTCCTTCAAAGGCAGCGTGCGGCGGTTGCCCGGATCGGTAAGGCCCTCCAGGCCGTACTCGTCGCCATAATAGATCGAGGGCACGCCCGGGAAGGTCATCTGCATGAGCGTCGCCAGCCAAAAGCGGCTCTTGGCCAGGCCCATCGCGTTCTCGTCCAGGCGCCATTTGCTGCGCTCGCACTCGGGCAGCTGCGACTCGTCGGGGCCGCCGCCGAGCACCGAGATGATGCGCGGACGGTCGTGGCTCGAAAGCAAATTGAGCGCGCAGGACAGGGCCTCGCGCGGGTAGTTCTCGCGCAGGGTCTCGATATCCTCGGCGGCCTCGTAGGCGTTCTTGTAGCCCATCAAAAAGCCGATGACCATGTCGCGGAAGGGGTAATCCATAGCAGAGTCCAGCTCGGAGCCCTGCAGGTAGCGGCGTAGATGGCCGTAGCTAATCTTGTTGGAGGCGTCTTCCCAGACTTCGCCGAGCAACAGTGCATCAGGCTTTTCGGCGAGCACGGCCTTTTTGATCTCGGCCAGGAAGTCATCGGAAAGCTCGTCAGCGACGTCCAGACGCCAACCATGGGCGCCGGCACGTAGCCATTTACGGATCACGCCGTCCTTGCCCAGGAGCCGCTCGCGTACCAGCTCGGAGCTCTCATTGATGGCGGGCATGTTGCCCACGCCCCACCAGCAGTCGTACGAGCCGTCCTCGTGGAAATAAAACGCATCGCGCCACGGCGAATCCTCGCTCTGCCACGCGCCCACGCCGGGGTAGTTGCCGTAGCGGTTGAAATAGACCGAGTCGTCGCCCGTGTGGTTGAAGACGCCGTCCAGGATGATGGAAATGCCGAGTTTCTCGGCCGCCTCGCACAGCTCCGTAAAGTCCTGCTCGGTGCCTAGAATCGGGTCGATCTTGGTGTAATCGCCCGTGTCGTAGCGGTGGTTGCTCGTGGCCTCGAAGATGGGGTTGAGGTAGATGGCCGTAAATCCCAGCTCAGCAATGCGGGGCAGGTCATTTTGGATGCCCTTGAGCGAGCCGCCGTAAAAGTCCCAGGTCTTGATGGATCCGTCTTCGGCTCGCTCGTACTCCGGCGGCTCGTTCCAGTCCTCGACCATGCGGCGCTGGATGCCGTTGCGCGGTTTTTCGACCTCGGCCATCGTGCGATCGCGCCAGTTCTCGTCGCGGGCGTAGCGATCGGGGAAGATCTGGTAAACCATGCCGCGCTCGTACCAGCTGGGACGGTTCTCGCGGTGCTTGTAGACGGTAATCTGGAAGGACGGCACCTCGGCGTAGTCGTAGGTTACGCCCTCGCCGCCGGTGCGGCCTTGCGGCGCGCCCAGGCGAACCTCGGGCTGGCCCTCGATATTGCAGATAAAGCTGTACCAGATAAGACAGGGCTCGGTGCACTCAAGCTCTACGGTAAATATGCCGTCGCCCTCGTGCGTCATGGGATACAGAGACTCACCGATCTCATTGACCCAAGTGCGCAGCGTAAGCGTTGCCTGGTTGGGATCGGCATCCTCCAAAATCACCGAGAGTGCAACGGAAGTTCCAGTGGTCACAGCGCCAAACGGAGTGCGAAACTGCGGCAGGCGGCTGTTGTGAATCAATCTCATAGTACGGTCCAGTTCTATACAGTCATGGCCAACGGGCCATGGGCTTAACGCACAGTATTTAAGTATATCGTTGCACTTTAGTTGTATAAACTACAGCCGCTCATTATCGGCGAACGGTTGTCCTAGAAAATCGTTTTAGCATCCAAATTATCGTGATATTCAAAAACGCCTATACCGATACTATTTGTAGCCAAACAAAAGTACTTCGGTTTACTACGACAAATTGAATGATCTCAACCATAGTCATTTTGGTGATATTAAAACCGCAGATAGAAGCGTTGTCAATTTCGAAGATTACTCGCCGTGGTCGGCCAGAGCCATTTTGTCGTAGTAAACCGGCCCTCTTTTAATAAGAGAAGTTTAACCAAGAAGAGGGCGCCTGGTTGGGGCGCCCTCTTTTGAGTTGAGGATTAAGTTTTAATCGTCCGGATTAGCGGCGCTTGCGGGTGGCCGTTGCCTTGCGGACTGAGGTCTTTTTGGTCGGAGCCTTTTCCTCGGCCGGAGCGGCGGGGGAGACTGAGGCCTCCTTGGCAGGCTCTGACTTTGCCGTAGCCTTCGGAGCGGTCTTGACTTCGGCGGCCTTCGGTGCCGGCTCGGCCTTTACTGCGGGCTTTTCCTCGACCTTAGCCTCTGCCTTGGGAGCAGCGGTCTTGGCCGTGGCCTTTTTGACCGTCGTCGTAGCGCGCTTGCGCGTGGTGGTCTTGGCGGCGGGCTTGACCTCGACGGTTGCCTCCGCCTTGGACTCGGCAGGCGTCTCCTCGACCTTGGCGGCAGCCTTTGCGGCCGCCAAGGTCGTGGCGGCCTTCTTGGTCGTCGACTTCGTAGCCGTGGTCTTCTTGGCGGTCGTGCTCTTGGTCGCGGTCGTCTTCTTGGCAGCGGTCTTGGCCGGAGCCTTTGCCGCAGGCTTTGCCTCGGCGGCAGCCTCAGCCTTTACCTCGGGAGCAGCCTCGGCCTCGGCGGCCTTCTTGGCAGCGGCGGTCGTACGCTTGCGCGTGGTCGTTGCCTTGGCAGCGGTGGCCTTGCTCGCAGTCGCAGCCTTGCTCGCAGCGGCCTTCGTGGTCGTGGTCTTCTTAGCCGTCGTCTTACGAGTCGTGGTCTTCTTTGCCGTACGCTTCGCAGCCGGCTTCTCCTCAGCCTTGGGCTCCTCAGCGGCCACCGACTCAGCAACTGCCTCAGGCTCGTCGACAACAGCCGCAGGCCTCTCAATCTCCGGATGCATGAAGAAGTACAGGTCCAGATACTTATCGGCCGAGCGCGTCCAGCTAAAGTCCTGGCTCATGGCCTGCGTGACCAGCTGGTTCCAAGCGTTGCGGTTATCCCAGAACAGGCGCGCCGCACGGAACACGGCGTCGCCCATCTCGTCGCCGTTAAAGTTACTAAACGAGAAACCCGTGCCCTCGCCGGTAAACTCGTTATACGGGATCACCGTGTCCTTCAGGCCGCCGGTCTCGCGCACGATGGGCAGAGTACCGTAGCGCATGGCGATGATCTGCGACAGGCCGCAGGGCTCAAACTTCGAAGGCATCAGGAACATGTCGGCTGCGGCATACATACGCTGCGACAGCGCGGGATCGAACTCGATGCGTGCGGCCATGGTGCCGGGGTACTTGTCCTGGAAGTAGCGCAGGCCGTCCTCGTAGTCGCGGTCGCCGGTGCCCAGCACGGCCACCTGCACGCCGCCGGCCAGGATGCGGTCGAGCGCATACATGACCAGGTCCATGCCCTTCTGGCGCGTCAGGCGCGTGACCATCACCATGAGCGGACGGTCGTCGCGAACTTCGAGCCCCAGCTCTTCCTGCAGCTTGGCCTTGCACACGGCCTTACCAGAACGGTCCTCCACGGTGTAGTTGGCGGCAATGCGCTTGTCGGTCGCCGGGTCAAAGCCCGCCACGTCAATGCCGTTCAAAATTCCCTGCAGCGCATAGGAGCGCTCACGCAGCACGCCGTCCAGGCCCTCGCCAAACTCGGGCGTCTGGATCTCGTTGGCATAGGTGGGGCTCACCGTGGTGATGGCATCGGCATAGCGCAGCGCGCCCAGCATGTAGTTGATGCTGCAGGCGTCGCAACGCAGCTGCGAGGCCGCCGCCGGAATATGCGCCACGCCCAGGATGTCCTCCAACACGGTGTCGCTGAACTGGCCCTGGAACGCCACGTTGTGGATCGAGAACACGGTCTTGACGCGGTCGTACAGCGGCAGGCCCTGGTAGAACTCGCGCAAGAACACGGGCGCCAGTGCCGTCTGCCAGTCATTGCAATGCAGGATGTCGCACTCAAAGCCGGCCGGCAGGTGCTGCAGGCTCTCGGTGATGGCCTTGGAGAAGAACGCAAAGCGCTCACCGTCATCAAAGAAGCCGTACGGATAGTCGCGCGCAAAGTAACGCTCGTTGTCGATGAACATATAGGTGACGCCGTCGTGCTCGAGCTTCTCGAGCCCGCAGTACTCATTACGCCAGCCCAGGCTCACGTAAAAATCGGAGAAGTGCTCCATCTGCGCCTTGTACTCGTCCTTGATTGTGGCGTACTTGGGCACCATCACGATAACCTCAGCGCCGGCGCGCACGAGCGCCGCGGGCAGCGAGCCCGCCACGTCGCCCAGGCCACCGGTCTTAACAAACGGTGCGCACTCGGCCGAGGCAAACACGATCTGCATCTTTTTGCTGGAATCTGCCATATTGTCTCCCATGTTGCAATTCGAGAATAGCCGCCTGGCGCTAACCGGGCGGCTATTCTACATGTTACGAGCGATGTTGCGGTGCCAACGTTAACGTACGATGGTGGTGTCGGAAGTTAACGGAGCCTTGCCCAGCACCAGGATGTTCTCGGGCGTGCCGCGAAGCTCGGTGTTGGTGGGGACCACGTTGTTCTTGTCCAGGATGGCGTTCTCGACGCGTGCGCCGCTCTTGATGATGCAGCTCTGGTTGATGATCGAGTTGGTGACCGACGCACCTTCCTCGACCACGACGCCGCGTGACAGGATCGAGTTGCGCACGGTGCCCTTGATGATGCAGCCGGCCGAGATGATCGAGTTGCACGCGTGGCTACCGGTCGCATAGCGCGAAGGCGGCACGTCGTGGGCCTTAGTCAGGATCGGGCGCTCGGGATCGAAGAGCTGGTCGGCCACGGTCTGGTCGAGCAGGTCCATGCTGCGGCGATACAGCGACTTCTCGCTAAACACGCCCACGACCTCGCCCTTGTACTCGTAGCTGCACACGTCGATGTTGCCAAAGTCGCCCTGGAGTGCCTCGAGCAGGTCCAGATAGTCGGCAGCCTGGTAGTGGTCGATAATCTCGAGGAGCGTCTCGCGGTTGACGATGCAGCAGTCCATGGAGGCGTTGTCGCCGTACGCGACGCCGGCACTCACGCCCGTCAGGCGGCCGTTCTCGTTAATCTCGAGTTTGGTCTCGTCTTCGACATTGCGCGTGGCCTTGCAGTACACCACGGTCATCTGGGCACCGGAGTTCTCGTGCGCCTCGATGATGGTGTTGAGGTCCATGTTAAAGATGATGTTGGTGCCCATCATCACGACATAGGGATTCTCCGAGCGCTGGAACAGCGTCTTGTTGGAGATGATGTCGCGCAGCAGGAAGCGCATGCCGCCCTTGGTGGTGCCATACGCGTTGCCTGGCACCATGAACAGGCCGCCCTTCTTGCGGTCCAAGCCCCAGTCCTTGCCCGAGCCCACGTGGTCGATCAGCGAGCGGTAGTTACCCGGCATGACGACACCGACGGTCTTGATGCCGGCATTCATCATGTTGGACAGCGGAAAGTCGATCAGGCGGTAGCGGCCCAAAAACGGAACGGACGCGATGGGGCGGTCCTTGAGCAGGACGCTGCCGTAGGTCGAAGAGTAGTTAGCGGTGATGTAACCGATGGCCTTGCGATTGATCATCGGATCATTCCCCCTTCCCGATAACGACGTCATTTCCAACGACGGCCGTATCCTTGGTGGTATCGACAGAGCCGAGCTTCACGCCCTCTTCGACCGTGGAGTTCTCGCCCAAAATAGCGCGGCAGATGTGCGCGCCGCTCTTAACGTGCGCACCCGGCAGCAGCACGGAGTCCTCGACCACGGCGCGCTCCTCGATGATGACATCGGTCGAAAGGATCGAGTGGCGAGCGGTGCCGTAGATCTTGCAGCCGTTGGAGACCAGGCAGTCGTCCAGGCGGCCGTCCGGACCAATGTAGTGCGGCGGACGCGTGGTGATGTTAGACATGATGGGGAAGTTCTTGTCAAACAAATCGAACTCGGGGTTGTTGCCCAGCAGGTCCATCGAGGTCTCGTGGAAGCTTGCGATAGTGCCGACGTCCTTCCAAAAGCCGTGGAACTCGTAGCTGTACAGGCGCTTGTTCTCGCCGAGCAGCTTGGGGATGATGTCCTTGCCAAAGTCGTGGCTCGAGCGCTGGTCCAGAGCGTCCTCCTCGAGCGCCTCGATCAGCACGTCGGCCGAGAAGATGTAGATGCCCATGGACGCGAGGTTCGAATCGGGCTTCTCGGGCTTCTCGGTGAACTTGGTGATGCGGCCGTCCTCGGGGTCGGTGGTCAGGATGCCAAAGCGGCTGGCCTCCTCCCACGGCACGGGCATAACGCTCACCGTGAGGTCGGCGTTGTTCTCAATGTGCGTCTTGAGCATCTTGCGGTAGTCCATGCGATACAGGTGATCGCCCGAAAGAATCAGGACGTACTTGGGGTCGTTGGCCTTGATGTAGTCGAGGTTCTGCGTAATGGCGTCGGCCGTGCCCGCATACCAGGCGCCGCCGGTCTGCGTCTCGTACGGCGGCAGAATCGACACGCCGCCGTCACGGCTGTCCAGGTCCCACGCCTCGCCGGAGCCCACATAGGCATGCAGCAGGTAGGGACGGTACTGCGTCAGAACGCCCACCGTGTCGATGCCCGAGTTGGAGCAGTTGGACAGCGAAAAGTCGATAATGCGGAACTTGCCACCAAAGCTAACCGCCGGCTTGGCGATCTTTTGGGTGAGTGCCCCCAATCGGCTGCCCTGTCCTCCTGCGAGGAGCATCGCGATGCATTCTTTCTTACTCATCGATTTCTCCTTCTGTCATCGATGTTCCTAAACCCATTAGCGACGGGCGCGGCGCAGCGTCGCGCCCGTCGAATAATGCCGTGCGGCAAAGGGAGCTCGCGCGCCTTTACGCGTGCCAGATCTCGTCGCGGTACTCGCGAATGGTGCGGTCACTCGAGAACCAGCCGGAGGAGGCGGTGTTGAGCAGGGCCTTGCGGTTCCAGGTCTCCTGGTCGCCGTAGCTGTTCGTGAGCTTTTCCCATGCATCCACGTAGCTGCGGAAGTCGGCCATGACCAGGTCGGGGTCGTTGTTGTTCATGAGCTCGTTGTAGATGCTTTCGAAGTTGCCCGAAAGACCCGCAAAGGTGTTGTCCTTGAGCTCGTCCATCACGCGTCCCAGACGCTCACGGTCGCCGTTGAGGGTATCCCACGCAAAGTAGCTGTTGGATGCCCAGAGCTGCTCGACCTCGGGGGCGGTCAGGCCAAAGATGGCCTCGTTCTCGCGACCGGCCAGGTCGGCGATCTCGATGTTGGCGCCGTCGAGGGTGCCCAGCGTAATGGCGCCGTTCATCATGAGCTTCATGTTGGACGTGCCCGAGGCCTCCTTGCCGGCCGTGGAGATCTGCTCCGAGATCTCGGCGGCGGGGTAGATGAGCTGGGCGTTGCTCACGCGGAAGTTGGGGATAAAGCAGACCTTCATGACCTCGTTCACGCGGGCATCGTTGTTGATAACGTCGGCAACGGAGTTAATGAGGCGGATGGTCTCCTTGGCAAAGGTGTAGCTCGAGGCAGCCTTGCCGCTAAAGATGAAGGTCGTCGGCGTCACGTGGAAGTTGGGATCGGCGATGCGACGGTTGTAGATGTCCATCACCTTCATGATGTTCATGAGCTGGCGCTTGTAGGCGTGGAAGCGCTTCACCTGGACATCGAAGACGGTGTTGGGGTCAATGACCAGACCGGTCTCGGCCTTAACGTAGGCGGCCAGACGCTCCTTGTTGGCGCGCTTGGAGGCACCCACGGCCTTCAGGAACTCGGTGTCGTTCTGGAACTCCTTGAGTTTCTCCAGCTCAAAGGCGTCCTTGAGCCAGCCATCGCCAATGGCCTCGGTCACGAGCTTGGCATAGGTGGGGTTGGCCTCGGCAAAGAAGCGACGGTGCGAGATGCCGTTGGTCTTGTTGTTGAACTTCTCGGGCGTCAAGGCATAGAAGTCCTTGAGCACGATGTTCTTGATGATGTCGGAGTGGATCTTGGCCACGCCGTTGACGCTATGGCTGCAGATCACAGACAGGTTGGCCATGCGAATCTCGCCGTCCCACAGGATGGCGGTCTGGCGCAGACGCTCCTGCCAGCCCTCCTGCGTGGTATCGAACGACTCGTGCCAACGACGGCTGATCTCGTCGATGATCTGGTACACGCGGGGGAGGAGCTTGGAGAACGTGCCGATGGGCCACTTCTCCAGGGCCTCGGGCAGGATGGTGTGGTTGGTGTAGCTCACGACCTGCGTCACGATGTTCCAGGCGTCATCCCACTCGAGCTTCTTCTCGTCGATGAGGATGCGCATGAGCTCGGGGCCGCACATGGCGGGATGGGTATCGTTGGTGTGGATGGCCACAAACTGCGGCAGCAGCTCCCAGTTCTCGCCGTGCTCCTTCTCAAAGGTGTCGAGCAGGCTATAGATGCCGGCCGAGACAAACAGGTACTCCTGCTTCAGGCGCAGCAGACGGCCGTGTTCGCCGGCGTCGTTGGGGTAGAGGATGGCGCTGATGGCCTCGGCTTCGGCGCGCTCGGCGTCGGCCAGGGCGTAGTCGCCGCGGTTGAAGGCCTCAAGGTCAAAGTGCTCCTCGACCGGCTCGGCGGCCCAGACGCGCAGCTTGTTGACGGTCTCGCCGGCATAGCCCACAACAGGGATGTCATAGGGGACGGCCAGGATGTCCTGCGTGTCCACCGTGCGGTAGAACGTGCGGCCGTTCTCCTCAAAGCCCTCAACATGGCCACCAAACTTGATGGTCACGGCCTTGTCCTGACGGCGGACCTCCCAAGGATAGCCGTGGGTGAGCCACTCGTCGGTGGCCTCGACCTGGCTGCCGTTGACGATCTCCTGCTTAAACAGGCCGTAGCGGTAGCGCATGCCGTTGCCGTAGCCGGCAATGCCCTCGGCTGCCATGGAATCCAGGAAGCATGCGGCCAGACGGCCCAAGCCACCGTTGCCCAGCGCCGGATCGGGCTCCTGGTTCTCGATGACGGACAGGTCGAAGCCCATGTCGTCGAGCGCCTCGGCGACCATGTCGCGCACGCCAAAGTTGAGCAGGTAGTTGTCGAGCAGGCGGCCGATCAAAAACTCGATCGAGAAGTAGTACACGCGCTTCTTGCCCTCGGCGGTCACACGGGCGTCACTCTTGGTGGCAACGGTGCGTGCCTTCTCGGCCACGAGCTTGGCCAGGGCGTTAAAGCGGTCCAGGTCGCTGGCGGCCTCGACGCTCTTGCCGCTGATGCTCATGACGGCATCGCGATAGAGCTCGGTAAACTCCTGCTTGTTGTCGAAGATCTTATTCATACGTTCCTTTCCCCCGGGGATGTTTCTCCCGGAACGGTTATGACTCATATCCTACGCCCCGGCGGGGCGGGTAATTACAGCTGTAACGACTTTGTTACGCATCCTTGGCAGACGACTTAACAGAAGCAGACTTTGCCTTGGAAGCGGCTTTTTTGGCAGTCGGTTTCTTGGCTGCGGCCTTAGCAGCGGGCTTTGCGGCGGTCTTGGCCTTGGCCTTGGTCGTCGTGGCCTTCGTCTTAGCCGGAGCCTTCTTAGCAGCCGCGGTCTTGGGCTTTACCGAGGACGTCCGCTTGCGCGTCGCCTTCTTGGGCTCCTTAACCACGGGCGGCTTATAGCTGCTGGGACCGCGGCGTTTAAGCACTACGCCTGCCAGACCGGGCACCTTCATCTCGATGGAGTCCATCTGCCCGTTCCAGGGATAGGGCTCGCTCGAGCAGGTGTAGGGCTCCTCGCCGGCGTATCCGCTGCCACCAAACTCGGGACGGTCGGAGTCAAAGATGACCTCCCAGTCACCCTCGCGCGGCACGCCCACGCGGAAGCTCTCGTAGCTCGCCGGGTCAAAGTTGATCAGGATCACCAGGTCGTCATCGATGTCCTCGCCCTGGCGCACAAAGCTCACGATGGACTGCTTGGAGTTATCCGCGTCGATCCAGGTAAAGCCGTCGTCGGTGTAGCCGCGCTCGTACAGGGCAGGCTCGGCGGTGTACAGGTGGTTGAGCGCCTTGATGAACGCCTGATGATGACGGTGAGTCTCGTACTCCTCGGTCAGGAACCACTGGATGGACTCGTAGTAGCGCCATTCAATAAACTGGCCGATCTCGTTGCCCATAAAGTTGAGCTTGGCACCGGGGTGCGTCATCTGGTAGAAAGCCAGCGTGCGCAGGCCGGCAAACTGGCGCCACCAGTCACCCGGCATGCGGCCAATGAGCGAGCACTTGCCGTGTACGACCTCGTCGTGGCTCAGCGGGCAAATGAAGTTCTCGGTAAAGGCGTACATGATGGAGAACGTGAGCAGGCCGTGGTTACCGGGGCGCCACGGAAAATCGGTCTGCATGTAGTGCAGGGTGTCGTTCATCCAGCCCATGTCCCACTTGTAGTGGAAGCCCAGGCCGCCGTCCTGCGGCGGATAGGTCACGAGCGGCCACGCGGTGGACTCCTCGGCCATCATCATCACGTCGGGGTAGTGCGCCTCTACAGCGCAGTTGACCTGACGGATAAACGCGCTGGCGTCCAGGTCCTCCTCGGTACCGTACTTGTTGAACTTCTTTTGACCGGGATCGTCGATGCCAAAGTTGAGGTACAACATGCTGGACACGCCGTCCATGCGAATGCCGTCCACGTGGAAGTTCTCGAGCCAGTACAGCACGTTGGAGACCAGGAAGGAGCGGACCTCGCCGCGGGCGAAGTCGAACTTATGCGTGCCCCAGTTGGGGTGAATCTCGTGCTCAAACAGCATGTGGCCGTTAAAGGTGGCTAGGCCGTGGGAGTCGGCGCAAAAACCGCCGGGCACCCAGTCCATGATTACGCCGATGCCCGCCTCGTGGCACGCATCGATAAAGTGCATGAGCTGCTGCGGGTTGCCGTAGCGTGACGTGGCGGCATAGTAGCCGGTCGTCTGGTAACCCCAGGAGCCATCGAAGGGATGCTCCATGAGCGGCATGACCTCGATATGCGTGTAACCCATGTCGCGCACGTAGTCCACGAGCTCCACCGACAGATCGTCGTAGGTGTAGAACTCGCCGCGCTGGGCGGGGAAGGGATCCATGGGGCCGGGGTAGTTGCCGTACTCGTCGGGCTCGCCCTGCGGCGCGTCGCCGTGGCGCTTCCACGAGCCAATATGCACCTCGTAGATGTTAAGGGGCTGAGACATGTGGTTGTGGCTGGCGCGGCGCCTGAGCCACGCGGCGTCGTTCCACTGGTAGCCATCGAGGGTCCACAGCACGCTGGCGGTACCCGGAGGGCACTCGGCCTTAAAGGCATACGGATCAGCCTTGTAGAGCTTTTCGCCCTCGTTGGTCTCGATGAGGTATTTATAGAGCTGACCCTGCTCGGCGCCAGGAATGAAGCCTTCCCAAATAGAGCTCGTATGCACGGGCACCAGCGGGTTGGCCTGCTCATCCCAGTCGTTAAATTCGCCAATGACGTGAACGCTCTTTACGTCGGGCGCCCAAACGCAAAAACGCCAGCCGCGCGTACGGTTTTGCGTGTCGGGATGCGCGCCCATCTTTTCCCAGCTGCGCTCCCACGTACCGATGCCAAACAGATAGACATCGTCTTTGGTAAGTTCCGGCGCGTGCGGGGCGGCTTTACGGGTAGCAGGCTTTTTGGTTGCTGGCTTTAGCTTTGTATCGCTCACGTTTGATCCCATCATGACGCGGCAGCGTGTTGCCTTGGTGACTAGATGCGAAAGGTCCAAGGCTGCACGAATCGAAGGGACGGCGATAGTTCTATGATTCGTTCCACCTCGCGTGCTCGGTGGAACTTTCGGCAGAAACTACGATAACACCTGTACGTTACTTTTATGAACGAAAGTGGATTTGCGGGGGCGTTTAATCGGTAAGCGCCATGTTTATACCACTTGCAGAATTGACGTGGTAAAACTCTTGACAGTTTTACCAATTAGGGTTTCAAAACTGTTAGGCTGACGTTTGGTAAAACGTTTTTAGCAGGTTGTTTACCATTTGACATCGAAAGGCTCGTTTATGGACCATATCGCTGCCCCAAGTGTTGCTTTTATTTTCGATTGCGACGGAACACTGGTTAATAGCTCACCTGTCTGGGGCCATGCGCAGACCGAGTTATTGCGCCGTCATGGCATTGATGTGACGGTCGACGATTTTGCCCAGTTTGAACATCTTTCGCTGGAGGATGAGTGCCAGGCCTATCACGACACGTGGGGCATTGGCGTGAATGGCGAGGAGCTGTATCGCGAGCTGAGCGAGATTTTAATTGATGGGTACTCCAAGGTGCCGCCGCGCGAGGGGCTCCTAGCATTTTTGGAGCAGACGAAGGCGGCTGGCATTGCCATGTGCGTGGCCACGTCCACGCCGGCCGAACTGGTGCAGTCCGCGCTCTCTGGTGCCGGGCTCGACGCATATTTGGAGTTTGTTACCACGACGGGCGAGGTTGGGCGCTCCAAGCAGTTCCCCGACGTGTACGAGCTGGCGCTGCGTCGCCTGGAAGAGCGCCACGGGCGCAAGTTTGAGCGCCCCTGGGTGTTTGAGGACGCGGTCTTTGGCCTAAAGAGCTCTGGCACCGCAGGATTTAAGCGCGTGGGTATTTATGACCCGCATGGCCGTATGGAGCGCGACGAGGTGCGTGCTAACTGCGACGTCTTTATCGACAGCTATGAGGACCTTGACCTGGCCCGCGTGCTTTCGTTTGAGGGCTAGGCGAGGGCCGTGGCTTGCAAAGTATTAGTTGTTTGCGGCTCGCCGGTGGTGGCGAGCCCCGAGTTGTTGTGCCACCTGGCAGGGGAGTGCGACCGCATCGTAGCCGTAGACCGCGGCCTGGACGCCCTGTTGGGCGCTGTTCTGAGCTGCGACGTTTACGTGGGCGACGCCGACACCGTTAGCGATGAGGGACGCGCTCTGGTCGATGCCGCTGCCGATTTTGAAGTGGAACGCCACAACCCCTACAAGGACTGCACCGATCTAGCGCTAGCCCTAGACACCATTCGCCGCCGTTGGCCGGGCGCCGAAGTGGTTGCGACCTGTGCCACCGGCGCCCGCCCGGACATGGCCCTGTCTGTGTTAGGCCTACTGGCAGGCTATGCGGACGCCCCCGTTTGGATCGCAGAAGACGAAGTAACGGCCAGAATCCTGCACCAGGACGAGTCCTGGACCATTGAGGGCGCCGAGGGCAAAACCTTCTCCATCATCGCCATAGCCCCTAACACAGAGATAAGCGAACACGGACTTGAATGGGAACTAGACCACAGCCCCCTAGGACTCTTGGCTGACACGGGCATCTCTAATGTCGTCCGGAAAACGGCCAAGATCCAAGTTCACCAAGGCGTTGCGATCGGTTATTTATACCGTGAGGGTTTTATCGGGACGGTGGGTTAATTGACTGATTTTGCCGAAGTCAAAATCAGTCAATTCAGCCCCGTCCCAGGAAAACCCGTAAGTAAGACGATCAACTCAAAAAAGTCCTTGCACGCCGTGCCAACTTCCCCTATAGTATCTCCTCGTCACGGGGGCGTAGCTCAGCTGGGAGAGCGCTTGACTGGCAGTCAAGAGGTCAGGGGTTCGATCCCCCTCGTCTCCACCATCGTGAATATAAGGCCACTCAATCGAGTGGCCTTTTTTTTGCAAAATTTTGCTGTCAGCAGCAGTTGTCGCAATTTTTGCGACAACTGAATCATCGTCGCTTAATTCGGTGGACCTCGCATTGAGAGACGTGATTGTCAACCTCGTCCCATAAACCGTACGCCCACGCCAACACCCGCAAAAAGTTGCGCAATTACCTTCCCGGTTTTGTACAAAGTTTGTTAGCCAAAGATAATAGTTTGAGCAATTCACGCCGCCAGCAATACAACTCAGGCGGTGCTCACCAACTCATACACCCCTATAAACCTGCGGCAATGTGCGTAAGGCGGCACAATGTCCCCCATAACCACGGCAAATAAACAATATGTTGCTCAACACACCCCAAAACGTATGGGCTAGCTGCTGTGCTATGATACTTAACGTTACATGGGTTCAACTGTGTTCTCGGCTCCAGCAAGCCGCAAAGCACAGGGTCGATCGGCATCCGGCCGTAACGGCGGTGCTAGAAAAACCACGAGCTCCAATAGCGTCGTCATGCGGCAATTCATTGAATTGTCTGCGGCTATATTCATTTCCGCAGACAATTCTAAGCACGTTTTGCATGGCAAAATTCAGCAAGCACTTCAGCTGTTTGCGTGTGGGTCAGTCAGTTTGAATCATCCCCAGACTGTCTCGCACGCAGCCAACTGTATGTGCTTTCGTCATTAAGACGATTGGTCACATACGAGCTGTGTCATACATACCGTTCACGGTGGGGCAGAGCCACGTGCTTGTCTAACTGGGTTCAGGGTTTGAATATGGAGCGCCTTCGCGCACAAGCGCCCTGGCGAAGCCATACAGAAACCCCGTGAGCCACACATAAGACAGCAAGGAGGTGGTGCTCGTGTGGTATGTGATCCAGGTCATTAACGGTCGCGAAGACGTAATGCGCGAGCGCATCGAGCATGTGGTGCCGGCTGGCGCCATGAAGGAGCTCTTTTATCCCCAATTTCAAACCGAGATTAAGGTACACGGCGAATGGGTCAACACGACCAAGCCGCTTTTTCCCGGTTATCTTATCTGCGATTCGGCAGATCCCCGCACCGTGCAACAGCATCTGCTGCGCATGGACGACTTTGCCCGGGTGCTATCCCAGGACGGTCAGTTTGTGCCGCTGGCAAAAGAAGAGATCCAGCTTATTGGCAGTTTTACGCATGTGGGAGACCGCGTAGTGCCCATGAGCGAGGCCCTAAAAGATGGCGACCAGGTCGTAGTGACGGCGGGTCCGCTGCTGGGCCACGAGGGCCTTATTGAAGACATCAATAGACGTAAAAACACGGCTTTTCTGGAAGTTGATCTTTGCGGACGACGTGTAACGACACGCGTCGGACTTGCGGTGCTTACGGCCGAGCAACGTGTGATGCGAAACCTAAATAGGGGGATTGCCTGATATCAGGCGAGTTTTCGGGACTGGGAGGATCTCCGGGTCGGGGACATAGGTTTGAAAGATTTAGTGTCAGATAAAGTCAAACATCAATCAGATGCTCCAATTGGGGCGGCGCTTATAGCGCAGGCCATGAATGGCGGTGAGGTGGGCATGCGCTACAAGGCCATGCAGGCCGTCAAGGACTGGGATCGCACGCGCCTGGGCTACAGGGCCGTAAAGCGCGCATTCGACATCGTGTTCAGCGGCTGCGTGCTGGCCGTCATCGCCATACCGGGCCTGGTACTGGCCGCGGCTATCCGCCTGGAAAGCGAGGGCAACCCGTTCTACAGCCAGATCCGCGTAGGCCAGACCCACCGCGACGGCAGCCTATCAACCTTCCGCATGTGGAAGTTCCGTAGCATGTACAAAGACGCCGAAGAGCGCCTCGCCGAGCTCAAGGGGCAGAACGAGATCGCCGGCGCCATGTTCAAGATGAGGGACGACCCCCGCGTCACGAGGATCGGCAAGTTCATCCGCAAGCACTCCATCGACGAGTTCCCGCAGTTCCTGAACGTGTTCCTGGGCCAGATGTCGGTCGTGGGCCCCCGCCCGCCGCTGCCCAACGAGGTAGCCGAGTACACGGAGTACGACCTGCAGCGCCTGGCCGTGAAGCCCAGGATCACCGGCTGGTGGCAGGTGACGGACCGGAATTCAACCGGTTTCGACGGGATGGTCCAGCGCGACCTTGAGTACATTGCGCGGCGCGGAATCCTCACTGATTTAAGAATCATCGCCCTCACCATCATTGAAGTGATCACGGGAAAGGGTGCGTGTTAGATGAATCTTTCAAAAGCTAAGGTGTGTATCCCGAGTTCAAGTGGAGGACATCTGACTCATATGTGGCTCCTGAAGCCAATTTGGTCACAAGCTGCCGATAGGTTCTGGGTTACGTTCGATAAGGAGGACGCGAGCTCCCTTCTGGAAGGGGAGCGCGTCTACCATTGCCACTACCCGACGAACCGCAACATCCCGAATCTGCTGAAGAACACTGTTCTCGCCTGGAAGGTGCTCCGCAAGGAGCGTCCCGACCTGATTATCAGCTCCGGTGCCGCGGTTGCGGTGCCGTTCTTCCTGATCGGAAAGATGCTCGGGTCCAAATGCGTCTACGTGGAGGTCTTCGACCGCGTTGACAAGCCCACGATGACTGGCCGCATGCTCAACGGCGTTGCCGACCTATTCGTGGTGCAGTGGTCAGAGCTGCTCGATGTCTATAAGAGCGCCGTCAACCTCGGCTCTATCTTCTAGGGAGGGACGCGCATGGTATTCGTGACCGTGGGCACCCACGAGCAGCAGTTCGACCGCTTGGTCAAGGCGGTTGACGATCTCAAGGCGGACGGGACGCTCGATGAGCCCGTCTATATCCAGACGGGCTACTCGACGTACGAGCCCGTCCACTGCGAGCACTCGCAGTTCGTGCCGTTCCGACAGATGAAGAGCTACATGGAGGGTGCGGATGTTGTGATCACGCACGGCGGCCCCTCGAGCTTCATCGAGGCTATGGCTGCAGGTAAGGTGCCCGTTGTCGTGCCCCGCAGGGGCGACCTTAACGAGCACGTGAACAACCATCAGGCCGACTTCGTACGCATCGTCGCGGAGCGTCAGGGCGGTATCGTGCCCATTTATGACGTTAAAGAACTACCTCAAGCAATAGAACGTGCCCGTGAGCTTTCATGTAGAGCCTATTTTAAGAGTCATAACTTGGAGTTCTGTAAGAAGCTGGGTTGTTTGATTGAGGAGCTTTAACCCCATGATACCTAGGAAGATTCATTACATATGGTTTGGCGGTAATCCGCTTCCCCCTCTAGCTGAACGCTGCATCGCTTCATGGGAAAAATATATGCCGGGCTACGAGATCGTTCGTTGGGACGAGTCAAACTTTGATACTAATTGCTGCGATTATGTTCGCGAAGCAATTAGTGTAAAGAAATGGGCATTTGCAAGCGACTATGCGCGATTCAAGATTTTGTATGAGCATGGAGGCGTTTACTTAGATACTGATGTCGAGCTTCTGAAGCCTCTCGATGAAATTGTTCAAAGGGGTCCTTTTATGGGTTTTGAACAGGATTTCAGCTCGTGTGCTGCGGGCGCTGTCGCACCGGGGCTTGGCCTTGCGGCCAATCCGGGGCTTGGCCTCTATAAGACTATCCTCGATTCCTATGAGTCAGATCACTTTATTAAGACTGGTGGTGTCTACGATCAAACCACTGTCGTTGTTCGTACAACTGAAATTCTTAAAAAACTTGGACTTGAAGAAAAACCTGGCATCCAAGAAGTTGCTGGGATAACTCTTTATCCAAGTGAATATTTCTGCCCAAAGGATTTCCTTACGCATGAGATTAACGTTACTGATAAAACTTATGCTATTCATCATTTCGACGGATCATGGGCTGGACCTGCAACGCATTTTAAGCATAAAGTTATGAGAGCGGTTGGTCCTAGAGGGGTTAGTCTTTTCAAGGCGTTTAAGAGCATAATAAAGGGCAATCGTTAATGGATAACACATTAATAACGGTATTTACGCCGACCTATAATCGGATTAATGAGATTGAGCGCTTATATTTATCGCTGATATCTCAGTCCGACTTTCGATTTGAATGGGTCATTGTAGATGATGGATCGACTGACGATACCGAGAACGTGGTTACCTCTTGGTTAGACATGTCGCCCTTTCCTATTCGATATATTAAACAGTCGAACTCTGGAAAACATGTTGCACATAATCTTGGTGCTGCGACCGCATCTGGAGAGTATTTTATTTGCGTGGACTCGGATGACTGGCTTGAGCCTAACGCCGTGGACACTATCTTGCGCGACACAACAGCTTTGGATACGGAAGAAGGTCTTCTGTATCCAAGGCTGTTTGCGCAGCAAACAGCCTTGGATGCGTGGTTTCCCGATGGTGTCGACAAGATTGAACTTGCCGATATGCGCATGAAATACGGTCTCGTCATCGAGACAGCGATAGTCTTTAACACCGATGTTTTAAGGCGGCATCCGTTTCCCGTTGTCCAGGGCGAACGTTTCATGCCTGAAGGCTCGGCTTATTACGACTTTGTTGCTCCCGAACTTTTTCTTGTTCGCAATGAGCCGTTTTATAGATGTGAGTATCTTGATGAAGGACTCACAAGGAACATCTGGAAGAATTGGTTGAATAATCCCGTTGGCACACGTATGGCGCTCGTAAAACGCCATGAGGCGGCCGGCCGCTATGCAGGTGTGCGCGCATTGCGCGAACGAGTGGCGGCTGCTGTTGGTATCGAGTCAATTAATATTGCCCTTGGCAAATCTCTGACTACGGATCTTCCCTGTTCTTTAATATGGGCGGCCCTGCTGTCTCCGGTCGGATATTGTGTTTCAAAAAAGAGATTTAAGGATTCATATCGAGATGAATAATCAGTTGAATGCCCTAGTTACAGTTGTGGTCCCTACTTATTCTCGCTCCGAAATGCTAATCAGAGCTATTTCTAGCTTAAATGAGCAGACTTATCGTCCTTTGGAAATAGTGATTGTTGATGATAACGGCCTAGGCTCTGCACAACAGCTCGAGACAAAGAAGCGGATAGACTCATTTATTTGTAACCCGGGAATCGAGTTAAATTACGTTGCTCACGAGTTTAATAAGGGCGGGGCATGTGCTCGAAACACGTGAATCAAGAATTCTAAAGGTGAATACATCGCATTTCTCGATGATGACGATATATATTTGCCGACAAAGATTGAAAAGCAGCTGGAGGAATTTGCTAATCCAAAAGTAGGCGTTGTTTACGCCTACTGTGATGCCATGGATGCATCTGGAAGTATTACTCGCTGTGCGGAAAGCGAGCACTTCTATGAAGGCAGCTGTATATTTGATCAGGCATTTACGGGTTGCATAGCTGCTACCAGCCAATGGCTCTGTCGAAAAAAGGCATTGCTTGATGCTGGCGGCTTTACCATTTCACCTGCAAAACAAGATTCAATTTTATTGTTTAAGATGCTTTTGAACGGATGGGAAATTGGCTGCGTGCCTGAATCTCTCTCCATTTATTGCGCTGATGCAAACTCGAGAATTAGCACAAGCGGTAAGGCACTAGTTGGCGAAAGAATGCTGGATGATTTAATCTTGCAAAATCTTGATAGATTCAGCAGGACTGAACGCCGTTTGATTAAATCTGCGTTTTCGTTTCGTATCGGCAGGTTGTATATAAAATCGGGTCACCGTTTGAAGGGTAGTGCTCGGCTGCTGCTATCCGGACTTTTTTCTCCAAAGTCCTTTGCATGTTTCTTGGAGGAGACTATTCGTAGGAAACGTCTGGCTTCATTCAGCCGGTAGCACTTTGGCCTTATGTGATTTATCTCTGTTTAACAAGGCTTTAATTGCTAATTACTAGTTAGGGCAAAATTGGCGAAAAATAGAAATTCCTCTTTCTCATTTAATAAGACTTTGTGGGACATTGACGTTGAGATTCTGCTTATCAAAGTTTCAGTAACAATCTTATTGGCATCCATTTTTTTACCGGGATCATCAAGGGCTCACCTTTGATTCGAAATGTCGCACTCTGTTCAGCGCTTTTGATTTCATTCTTACGCGCGATGCGACGACGCAGAAAGTTTAAGCTTACGATCGTTGGGGTCTTGACCTTGTTGTTTCTTTGCTTTGTCGTTGTGAATCGCGGTAAGGCCCTTTTAACAGGAGGGGGTAGTTCTTGGCTTGTTGTCTTCACGCTAACTGCGATCCTTGGGGTGTTGCTGAAGCTTGATACGGATGAGTGGTTTTTTTACATCGCAAAATTAGTAGCAGTATTTGGTCTAATTCATGCTTTGGCAACCATTGCATTTCTTATGTTTCCCGGTTTTTATTCAGGATGGTTTAAGCCGAGTTTTTATGCTGGGGTCATAACTGCGAATGATTATAAATCTGGCCTTACGTCGCATTATTCAATGAACGGAATGTACCTTGCTTGGGGGCTCATTTCTTCATTTTTTCTTAGTCAGCTTTCTACAGCTAGAAATAAAAAGCAATGGGTTGTCTTTTCCATGATTATTTTAATTGGGCTGCTTGCGACTACAAAGCGTGCTCATTTGGTATTTGGTCTTGCGGCTTGTCTTGTGATGTACATCCTATTCAATAGAGAATCGGGTTCTTTCGGGGTCCTCTTTAAGCTGTTTATTGTTGCAGTGCTGTTACTGCTCGTTTTGTATTTCGTATCCCTCTATATACCGGCTATATCTGCAGTGCTCGATCGATTCCAAGGCATGTCGGATGATGAAACATTCGGCGGACGAAGTGATTACTACTCAATCTGTATTGAAATGTGGAAAGAAAGCCCTCTTACAGGACATGGTTGGGGCTCTTTTACGCAGACTTTGTACCAATCCGGTATTTCTGATTTAAAGCGCCTTTATCTTGCGGGTAACTTAACTCAAAAGGCTCATAACGTGTATCTTCAGCTGTTGGCTGAGGAGGGGGCTATGGGTCTACTTCTCTTCTTTATTTTGGCGTTTTCAGGCGTGGCTCGCGCATTTCTTTGCGTTGGACAAAAACGTACCGCAGAACAACGAATAGATCGAGCTGATTCTCTAGGCGTTCTTTCCGTTGGAGTCCAGGTCTTTTTCCTGATGTACTGCATTACCGGTAATCCACTTTATGACCTTGTTGAGTATTCGATTTATTTATTGCTTGGGCTTTCGTATGTGGCGGCAACGCCGCTTTGTAAAACCCGTTTGTGCTTCGACGAGTTTCAGTTATAGATAGGAGAGAAATTGTGATTAGGCCCAATATTGTTACCTTCTTCAATAGCCCCAATTGTGGAGCGTTTTTGCAGGCTTTTGCTTTGGGAGATGCTCTTGCGAGGATGACGGGTGTCAGCCCAAGGTATGTCGATACCGGTGCCCGGTCAGTACGAAAGAGTAAAATAGATATATTAAAAAATGTAATCAAATGCCGCGATTTCAATTTAATTGAATTTGAAAGAAAAAAAGTCGATGCATTTAATCGTGCACTTGCTGATTTTGAAATCGTTTCGTCTTTCAACTTTGACGATAAAGACCTGCTTGTGTTTGGAAGCGACGAAATCTGGAATCTATCTAGAAACGACGTTTCATCCTTCCCGGCACTCTGGGGTAGCGGAATTAGCGGTGGTGCTGCTCGAATTTCATACGCCCCCTCATCTAATGGTGCAGACTATGAAAAGGTTTCGTGTTCAGTCGATTTTTCAAATTCTCTTAAGTCCTTCTACTCAATCTCTTGTCGAGATTCGGTAACGGCCCAGAGCGTTGAAAAATTGATTAAGAATAAAGTCGAGATAGTGTGTGATCCGACTCTTTTATTAGATTCGGAAGATTACCGTAATATCGCGGAGCCATCAAACGAAAGTGATTATCTGCTCGTTTATTCTTATGGTAATAAAATGACGCCATCGGAAATTTCAGAGATTAAGGCGTTTGCGAAATCTCGTGGGCTGAAGTTAATTTCTGCTGGTTTTTCACTTCCATGGTGCGACTGTAGCGTTCCTGCTGGCCCATTTGAATTTTTAGGTTTAATGGACTCTGCAAGCTTTGTTGTGACCGATACCTTTCATGGAACGGTATTTGCATCGATCTTTCACAAGCAGTTTGCTTCTTACGCCCGACAAAACACAAAAGTGAACGAATATATGCGCTCTTATTGCTTGTTGAATCATGCTGTAGGTGAATCTAAGGATTTGACCAGTTGCTTGGAGCAGTCAGACACATTTTCAGATTTCGACAACTGCTGGATTAAAATGCGAGAGCGCTCCCAGGTCTATCTTCAGAAGGCAATTGATTTTTGTGAGTCCAACATTTGTGATGGCCTAAAGGCCCCGCAGATTTCTATTACTAAGGGTACGTCATTAAATCGTATGACTACGTTCAAAATGGGCGGAAAAGTGGCACGTATGTGGGAGCCGATCCGTGGAAATAATTTGGCTGTATTGCCCAGGCCTAGGGGTATCTACCGAGTGATTTCTGGCGGCTCAAATCTGCTTGTGTCTGAACGTACGTTTATCGACGTCATTTCTATGAAAAAATATGACGACACAATTCAAGACCTCGGGGGCGGCAAGTTTAAGATCGGTGCATCAGTTCGAATTCAGAAGCTGATTTCGTTCCTTAATGAAAACGGATACGGGGGCATTGAGCCTTTAGTCTCTGTTCCAGGTATGTTGGGTGGCCTGATCTGCATGAACGCATCAGTTCCCAGTGCTAGTACTTGCATTTCAGATTATCTTGAATCCGTTGATGTGTTTGATGGCGAGCGTACTTTTGCCATGAACAAAGCTAACTGCAAATTCGGCTATAGGTCGTCGATTTTCCAGAGCGGTAAATTTTTGATTTTAGGCGCTACGTTCAGATTTCCAAAACAAGATCTCTCGATCTCTAGGGAAGCTGTTAATAATCGATTGTCCAAATGTCGTCAGAATCAGGACAACTCTGCTCCAAATTTCGGAAGCGTTTTTTCCGATTGCTCACTAAAGGCGATGACGTTTATTCGAAAAAGGGGTCTATCTAACGGAGACATCACTTTCTCGAAGAAAACTAATAATTGGCTTCTTAACAACGGGGGCAATTTTCATGAAGTTTGTTCGGTTTTAGACAGGGCAATCTTTATCAATAAATTGTTTGCAAAGCAGGCAAAACTCGAAGTTCGAATTTGGAGGTAACTCTATTCGTGGACGTGCTTAAACACAAGTTAAACCCAGGCAAGCGTAGGCAGTCCGGTTTAAGAGCTGCTATGTTCATTCAGTTTGGAGCTAAGTATATTAACGTGGCTTTAACGCTGATTGTAACAATGGTGCTTGCGAGAATCTTGACCCCAGCTCAGTATGGCGTAATGTCCGTTATCAGTGTGTTTCTCGGTCTATTTTCAGTAATATCGAATGTAGGAATTGGCGCCGCAGTTGTCCAGTACCGTGATCTTTCCGATGACGAATGCAGCGGTCTTCTTTCGTTTACATTTTTGCTTGGAATTGTGCTGGCTTTTGCATTCTGTTTCCTCTCCTTTCCCATATCGCTTGCATATGGAAACGAGGAATACGTTCCAATGATGTGCCTTGCGTCTCTATCTGTTGTTTTTAATGCAGCAAATATGGTGCCAAATGGCATTCTCTTACGGGATAAGATGTTCCTCACGTCGGGCGTTCGACTCGTTGTTACCTCTCTTGCCTCCAGCTTGATAGCGATACTTCTAGCACTTAAGGGTTTGGGCGTTTACTCTCTCATTTTAAATACTGTCTTACAGGCTTTATTTGTTCTTATCTGGAATCTCATTTCGATTGACCTACCAATTGGTAACAGGGAAATGAAATCTGCACTTAACAAGATTAAACGCTTCTCTTCCTTTCAGTTCCTTTCTCAGGTCCTTCAGTATTTCATTCGAAATTTGGACAACATGCTTATAGGGGCTGTGCTTGGATCTACCACTCTGGGTTATTACGATAAGGCTTATAGACTTGCTAAATATCCAATCGAGATAGTTCCAAGTACAATTGGACCAGTACTAAAATCATTTTTTTCAGCAGCTGAGGGCGATCTCAATCGTATATATGACCTCTTCTATAAGGTTGAAAAGACTATGTCGATTGTGGGGGTTTTCGCCAGTGTATTCTTTGCTCTTTCCGCATCGGAACTCATTGGTCTTTTCTTTGGAGGGCAATGGGCTGACTCTGTTGAGCCCTTTGGGTAGTGTCGAGAAAGTTGGTGTAGAGCCCGATCCGAAGCGAGTCGGCCCGGCGT
>CABSMX010000014.1 GCA_902478945.1 uncultured Collinsella sp. | reverse complement strand
GCCTTGGAGGCAATGGCCGAGGACTTACAACGTCTGGAAGCGCTGCCCGGCAACTACTACAACTTCCATCCCGGTGCGCATGTGGGGCAGGGCTCCGACGCCGGCATTCAGATGATCGTCGACACCCTGTGCCAGGTGATGTTTGAGGGGCAGCAGACGACGGTGCTGCTCGAGACCATGGCCGGCAAGGGCACCGAGGTGGGCCGCAGCTTTGAGGAGCTGGCGCTCATCATCGAGGGCGTTGCCGACAAGCGCCCCGAGCTGTCGGCCAAGTTGGGCGTTTGCCTGGACACCTGCCATGTGAATGACGCCGGCTATGACATCGTCCACGATCTTGACGGTGTGCTTGACGAGTTCGATCGTGTGGTGGGTATCGAACGCCTGCGCGCCGTGCATATCAATGACTCCAAGAATCCCTGCGGCGCCCATAAGGATCGCCACGAGTGTATCGGCAAGGGCTACCTGGGTAGTGAAGAGTTTGGCGGCGGTATGCAGGTTATGCAGAATATTGTATCGAATGGCCGCTTGCGCGCATTGCCATTCATTTTGGAGACACCGAACGAACTTGCAGGTTATGCGGCTGAAATCAAATTGTTAAGGTCATTGCAGCAGTGATGACTGTCATAAAGTGGAGTGCTCCATTCACGTTATGGGTTTGTTTCAATCAGTTTTCTAATTGCGGATTCTTCCAAGCGGGTGCATAATAACCCTCAGTTTTTGCAGACCCCTGAATCACGTGGGGTCTTTGGAAGGAGACTGATTATGAAGCTGAAGAAGCTTGGCGCATTTGCCGCCACGGGTGCTATGGCGCTCGCCCTCGCTCTGACGGGCTGCGGCTCGTCCAACGCCACCTCTGGTTCTGATGCCAGTTCCAGCAGCTCTGACGACGCTAAGGTCGAGAAGGTCGACGGTTCCAAGGAGTACGCGCTCGTCAAGGACGGTACGCTGACCGTCGGCACCTCTGCCGAGTACGCTCCGTTTGAGTACAAGGATGACAACGGCGATTATCAGGGCTTTGACCTTGAGCTCATCAAGGCTATCGGCGACAAGCTGGGCCTGGATGTCGAGTATGTCAACAATGACTTTGACACGCTGGTTCCGGGCGTCGCTTCGGGCGCCAAATATGACGTCTCCATCGCGGCTATCACCGACACGCCCGAGCGTGAGAAGGAAGTCACTTTCTCCGATTCCTACTACATGGACGATCAGGCTATCGTGACCAAGGTCGATAACACCGACATCACGGCCGACAACTACAGCGAGAAGCTCAACAATGCTGACGCCACGATCATCGTCCAGTCTGGTTCGACCGCCGAGGCCTTTGCCCAGGAGAACTTCCCCAAGGCCAAGATCGTCCCCTACAAGGACGCTACCGAGTGCTTCAGCGCCCTGCAGTCCGATAAGGGCGACGCCGTAGTCACCAACCGCTCCGTTGCCAGCCAGCTGACCGCCGAGCAGTTCAACACCTGCCAGACCATCAAGCAGATTAGCACCGGCGAGGAGTACGCCATCGCCATCAACCAGGGCAACACCAAGCTCAAGAACGACATCAACCAGGCCATCAAGGACCTGACCGACGACGGTACCGTTGACGCCCTCATGGCTAAGTACAACATCAAGTAAATAGATGCTTGATTGCGCGTAGGCCCTTTCCGTTTTGCGGAGAGGGCCTTTGCGCTTCTCTCGACGGAGAGCGTTTCCGTCTCGTTTTGCCGGCAACTTCTACGATAGGAGCCACCTTGTCTCGATTGAACGAAGAGGCCATGGGTCGGCGTTTTCCGCTGCCCTCGATGCTCCAAAAACTAGCCTGCGCCCTAGCTGTGGCGCTCGCTTTGTTGTGCGCGGGGACAGCCGCGCCTTCGACCGCCCAGGCGCTCGAGACCGCAAAGATCACCGCGCGTCCCAATACCGGTTCGGGCAGCGCTGTGGTCGGCGGCACTGAGACGCGCATTACCTGGGAGGTTCAGGCCGATGCCGACGAGGAGCTGAGCGGTCTTTCGCTGACGTTTGTCGACGGCACGACGTTTGGTACCGATGACACGCGATTGACGATGCTCTCGGGCGAGGACCTCATGGATCGTACGCCCATGAAGCCCACGTGCAAGGCTGACGGCCAGACGCTCAAGATCGACTTTGGCGAGACGGCGCCTGCCGGCGGCTTTTTCCGTGTCGAGGTTTACGGCGTGACGTTTCCCGTCGAGGGCGGCGATGAGGCCTTTAGCGGAACCTATACGCTTGCCGACGGTTCGACCAAGAAGATTTCCAAGATTCCTTCCGTCGAGATCAAAGGCGTGACGGCCTTTGACAACTTCCTGGCCGATCTTAAGGAACAGCCGTGGGTCGAGGCATGGAACTCCAATATGTTCCTGCGCCTGTTCTTGAACCCGGTCATTTTGGTCCAGAGTCTGCCGATCGTCTTTAAGGGCTTCCTTATGTCGCTCTCGATCGTGCTTGTGGCGTTTCCGCTGGCGATCCCCTTTGGCTTTGCCCTGTCGCTCATGCGCATCTCCAAATCGCGCATCTTGCGCTGCCTTGCCGGCATCTACGTGAATATCATCCGCGGCACGCCGGCATTCCTGCAGATCTATATCGCGTTCTTTGGCCTGCCGCTTGCCGGTGTCAAGGTTGACGACTACGTCTTGGGCGTTATCGTCATGGCCATGAACTCGTCTGCGTACCTGTGCGAGATCTTCCGCGCCGGTATTCAGTCGATCCCCAAGGGTCAAAACGAGGCTGCTCGCTCGCTGGGCATGAATGCCTTCCAGACGCTGCTCTACGTTATGATTCCGCAGACGTTCCGCAATGTCCTGCCTACGCTGACCAGCGAGTTTATCCTGCTCTACAAGGATACGTCGCTGCTCGCCGCCGTGGGCGTGGTCGAGATCGTCATGAACGCCCGCACCATCGTGGCAACGACGGGCTCCATTACGCCGTATGTGGTTGCCGCCCTGTTCTATCTGGTCATTACCCTGCCGCTTGCGCGCTTGGTGAGCGGTCTCGAGGCGAGGCTGCTGGGTACGGCCGAAACCAAAAAGAAGCGTCCCACCAAGAGCGCCGGACAGGTTGTCGCGACGCCCGCCGACCATATCGCTGGTCTGTAAGGAGGTTCTATCATGAGCGAAACCAATAACTCGAACGAGGTCGTCGTCAGCATCAAGAATCTCCAGAAGGCCTTTGGCGATAACGTGGTCCTGCGCGACATCGATCTAGATGTGCGCAAGGGTGAGGTCGTCGTAGTCCTGGGCCCTTCGGGTTCGGGCAAGTCGACGATGCTTCGCTGCATTAACCGTCTTGAGGAGCCCACGAGTGGTTCGATTGTCGTCGAGGGCGTGGATGTGTGCGCCAAGGGCGTTGACCTCAATAAGGTGCGTACGCACTTGGGCATGGTGTTTCAGCAGTTCAACCTGTTCCCGCACCTGTCGGTCAAAAAGAACGTCATGCTTGCGCAGCAAAAGGTGCTCAAGCGCAGCAAGGAAGAGGCCGAGAAGATTGCCATCGAGGAGCTGACCAAGGTCGGCCTGGCCGAGCGCATCGATTTTATGCCGAGTCAGCTTTCGGGCGGTCAGCAGCAGCGCGTGGCCATCGCCCGCGCCCTGTCGATGAATCCGCACGTGATGCTCTTTGACGAGGCCACGTCGGCGCTCGATCCTGAGCTTGTCCGCGATGTATTGGGCGTCATGCGCGACCTGGCACGCGACGGCATGACCATGATCGTCGTGACCCACGAGATGGGCTTTGCCCGCGATGTTGCCGACCGCGTTGTCTTTATGGACGGCGGCGTTATCGTGGAAGAGGGCACGCCGAGCGAGGTCTTCGACCACCCCAAGAGCGAGCGCACCAAGGCGTTCTTGGGCAATATCTCGTAGCCGCTTTATATGACTGACATAGCAGAAAACGGGAGCCGGATGTGATCCGGCTCCCGTTTTTGTTGGGACGCGAATGTGTTTTGGCGCAGAGCGCGTTACGGGCGGAGCTCATTGCCGCTAGGCGAGCTCGGCTCCAAGTGCGCGACAAGCCGCCTCGCCCTCATCGTCGGGGGCGTCGTAGCAAATGACGGAATCGACGACGTTGACACCTGCCTCGTCGGCATCCGCCTTCCAGTTGTCCATCCATTCGCCCTCGGCCCACGAGTAGGAGCCAAAAAGGACGACCTTCTTGTCGCCGAGGGCTTCCTTGACCTCATCCCACATGGGCTGGAACTCATCGTATTCAAGCTCCTCGGAGCCCATGGCGGGGCAGCCGAAGGCGAAGGCATCATAGTTTGTGGCCTTGCCGGCAGAGAAGTCGGCGCAGGGGATGACTTCGGCCTCGGCGCCCGCGGACGTGGTGCCTTCGGCGACAAAGTTTGCCATGGCCTCGGTGTTGCCCGTGCCGCTCCAATAGACGACGGCGATCTTGCTCATGTTGAGTCCTTTCGGTTGTGCGGCGTGCGGCCGCGGTTTGTACGTTCTATCGGGTCGCCTGGGCAAGTTGCGCCAAGCTGCAGCCCTGCTGATAGATATACGTGAGGTATTGCGTGCAGGCGCGATAGGAGTCGAAGGTCGTGAGCGCCTGCTCGACATTCGTGTAGACCTTCCAGGCGCCAAAGACCTTGTAGTTTTCGCCATGCTGGACGATAAACTGATGCACGTCTTCGTAGGGATAGCCCAAAAAGTAGCCAATTTCGTGGGGGAACTCGCAGGTGCAGCCGTTGTCGCAGTGTGCTTGATGGTCCAATGCGCATCGGGTTTGGCCGCATGCGCATTCCGCGGCGTTATTGCTTGCGAGCGTGATGCGCGATGCCAGATGCACAAGACATGCCGAGAGGTTGCCGGTGTCGTAGCCCTCCTTGGTGAGTGCCGTTTTGGCGCGCGGGTCAGCAAGATAAGTGGCGAGGCTATTGGGCCGACATGCGTATACGAGCGCCCCGCAGGGGCGCCAGACCAAAACGCTCAGATGGATGCCGAACGGATTAAGCTCGTGATTGCACTGAGCGATAACGTTGAGCAGATGTGCTCGGCGATCCTCGATCGCCGCAGTTGCACTCGAGCCGTTTTGATCGGCATAGACTCCTGGATAGGTAAAGAGCGATGCCGGCTTGATGCCCGCAAGCATGGGAGAGCAGTTGCGAACAACCGCCGCCTGAAACGTTGGAATGTCTATAGTTCGAGTCATGACGCCACTGCTGTCCTTTCCTGTTAGCCTAGGAAAACTTATACACGAAAGTAAGCCTTGGTCAACTAAAAAGTTTGAAGAGGGAAACTAATTGACTGAACTGACATGAGTTTGGAGTAAGATGGGGCACCCCACGGGGTATCTCTGAAATGGACCGTAAGGAAGGGGAGCGTATGAGTGACTTGCTCAACCCTGCGAGTCTCATCGTGCTGGCCGTCATTGCCGTCGGCATGTTTTTTGGGCTGCGTCGCATTGCCGCATCGACACACGGGAAGAGTTGTTGCAGCGATGGTACGAGCGGCAAGAAGGCCAAAAAGGTTGTTGTGGTGGATACCGATGCGTCGCACTATCCCTATAGCGATGAGCTGCTCATCGGCGGCATGAGCTGTGACGGCTGCGCTCAGAACGTAGCCAATGCCCTCAATGCGCTGGACGGCGTGTGGGCAACGGTAACGTACGCGGACCACACAGCACGCGTACGCTCGAAGCGCCCGGTTGATCGCGACACACTCGAGTCGGCGGTGAGGGGCGCGGGCTATTACGTTATGAAAATGTAGGCGTTGCCCTCTCCGGTGGATACCGGCCTCCTGCCCATTGTGACTATCGGCATCCAAAAATTTGCGCAAAAAATAACCTTTAGATGCGGCAAAAGTGGAGTTTGGTGACGGTTCGCGCGGAATTCGCTACCAATCGAGCATCTATTAACCCGTCCAAAAAATTACAGGTGTATATTTATACGATGATTATTGCTGTGCTCAGATTGCAATTAGCCGTGGACAGAAATGAAGAATGCTAAAACTGGGCTTAAGGACAGGGGAGGCTATAGCCTTATGAGACGAGTGGGAACACTTGGCTTGGTGGCAGCGCTTGCCGCTATCTTGGTATCGCCGCTGCCGGCGCATGCCGAAGATGCTTCGGGTGCCGTTACCTACAATGCGGGAAATGGGTATTCCTTTGAGAAGCTCTCGCATCCTACGGTAGTAACGTCGCAGCCGGATGGTATCGTCGACTACCAGGGTAACGGTGCCGTTGCCGTTCCGGGCGCCGACGGTAACACAGCCAACAACGAAGGCGATCGCGGCCAGAGCTACACTTGGGCGGCTGCGAGCTATGGTGATTGGCTTTATGTGGGCACCTGCTATGCGGCGATGGGCAACACGCTGACGCTCATGAACGGTACGCTGGGCGATTCCTTTGATGCCGAGACCATGCGCCTGACGCTGGAGGCCATGTTTAACGGCACCTTCTTCTATGGACAGCAGAAGGAGGACGGCACGGCCGACAAGGACAGCGGCGGCATCTTGGTCAAGATCAATACCAAGACCGGTGAGACCAAGTTGCTGCTCTCTGAATCGCTCAACGGCGTCGGTCCTTTGTTCCGCAATGCCGTGAGCTATAAGGGTAAGCTTTATTTCTGCGGCAGCGTCAGGACCAATGGCGGCAAAAGCGGCCTGCCTGCTGTATATGAGATCGATCCTAAGACGGATGATTGGAAAGTTGTCTATCAGGGCCTTTCGAGCGCGGACGATTACCGCGATGCCTACAAGCAGGGCATTTCTACCGGTATCCGCGGCATGTGCGTCCATGATGGACAGCTCGTCATCAGCAATGTGGGTAAAGCGGGCAATGAGTTTGTGGCGACAATCCTGACGTCATCTGACCCCTCGAAGGGCCAGGCTAGCTTCACCGAGATTGCTAACTCGAAGACGCTGTTTGGCTATCCGGCGATTCACTATCAGGACAGCATCTACGGCGGCGCCATTTGGGATATGGTCTCGTACAATGGCCATCTCTATGCCACCATCTGCACCGGTACGCCCGAGAACGCTCCCGATGATAATTCCATGCGGTCGTTTGCCATGGTTCGTGGCGACAAGAACGCCGACGGCAGCTATGAGTGGACTTCCATTGTTGGCGATAAGGATGCGACCGATCCAAAGTGCCGTGCAAAGTACTGCTTTGGCATCGATCCTGCCCGCACCCGTTCTGGCGCTGCCAACCTCATCGTCTACAACGACTACCTCTATATCGGTGAATACAACGACGAGGAGATTGCTCTCGAGCGCATCCTGTTCAACAAATCCAACACCGAAGAGGGCGGCAAGAGCGGCATGGGCGGCGTTGACTGCTCGTTTGTGAATGCCAATCTTGAGCAGTCGGTTAACATCTATCGCATGGACAAGAACGAGAACATGGAGCTCGTCGTTGGCGATCCCACCGTCATGTTCCCCGAGGGCGGTATTTCCGGCCTGGCTTCGGGCTTTGGCCGAAACGAGAACCAGTACATTTGGCGCATGCAGAAGTTCGACGGCAAGCTGTATATCGGCACCTTTGATACCGCGAGCCTGCTTGAGCCGATCGGCCAGTTCTCCAATGGCGACATTATCGATATGACGCCCGAGGAGTGGAACTCTCAGGTTCAGCGCCTTAGGGACCTGCTCGATCACCTGCTCGACAAGAAATCGCCTGACGACCCCATCGTTCCCGTGAACACGCCTGCGGACGATGATTCAAACGAGGCCGTCGAGGTCGATGACGAGAAGGCTGAGGCCGTCGAGGCCGATGACGAGAAGACCGAGGTCGCTAAGGGCTTTGGCGACCTGAGCGATGCGCTGGAGGATGCCGCGGGCGATCTTTGCGATCAGGCCGCGACGATGTCCCAGGACGTTGAGGACGACGCCGCTTACGTCCAGAAGATCGATGGCGAGATCGCGTACTTCAAGTCCTTTGCCGACCAGTATCAGGACATGCTCGATAGCTATGAGAGCCTGAAGCAGCAGTACGAGGATGCCTATGGCACCGAGCTGCCGGGCGATATTCAGGATGCGCTCGATAAGCTGCTGAGCGAGGAGAACCTCAAGAAGCTGCAGAGCGTGCTTACGTGCATGTACTACCTGCGCGATGCCGAGCGCGGCTTTGATATGTATGTGACCGAGGACGGCGTGAACTTTACGACGCTGACGACCAATGGCTTTAACGATCCGTATAACCATGGTCTGCGCACCTTTGCGGTGACCAACCAGGGTCTGTGCCTTGGTACCGCCAACCCGTTCTATGGCTGCCAGGTTTGGATCCAGCGCAAGGAGAATTCGGAGAATCCGATTGATCCCGGTACTCCGGATCCGACGAAACCCACCAATCCTTCGCAGCCGGGTGGCGGCGATCAGCCTGGTGGCAGCCAGACGGGCGGCAACGACCAGTCGAGCAGCACCACGACCACCGTCACGACGGCCACTAAGAAGACTCCGAAGGACGGCTCGCTGCCTCACGCTGGCGACTCGACCCTCACGCTGGTCTTGGGATTGCTGGTTGCAGCTGCCGCGGTGCTTGGCATTGCCCTCGTCTTGCGCAAGCGTTCTTGTCGCTAGGCGCGTCCGCGCAGCTCGATGTTTTTGATATCGTCGAAGTCGATGGCGATATCCCTGAGTTTGAGCAGCTTGAATGCGGGTAACACTTCGTCGAGAATGCCCGTGCGGCTACGATAGCCGTACATATCGTAATAGGTGACGCGCACCAGGTCGCCGCGTTTGAGGCCCTCGAGCTTTTTCGAAAGCTCGAGGGCTTTTTCTTCCGTGAGTTCGCATTTGGGCTCAACAGTGATCTCTTGTTTGCGCACGAGCTCGTAGTATCCCGTGAGGGCGGCAAAGGGCATAAACTGTGCGGCACGGCCGGCGCGGACGGCGCCGTTGGCGGTGAGCTTGGGGTCGGCGGATCGACGTCTTCCCTCGGGGTCCGCTAGACGTTCAAAAGGCGTCGGTGGCCGCATCGGCTGTTGTTGGGACTTAGGCACGATGTCCTCCTACCTGATCGTTGCGTTCGCGTGCGGTGGCGCCGGCGGTGAAGCTTAATCCCTTGACGAGCGCGTTCTTGCCGTACTTGCCCTTCACGGCCAGGACGGCGCGCGCCAGGTCGCGCTCGCGCTCATCGGCCTTAACATCGCTGAACAGGTCGATAGTGGCAAATTCCTCGGGCACCAGATTGCCAAATCCCAGGTTGATGCGCTTGACCGGTCGTTTGGGATCGACAGTCTGCGCCCAGAGCTCATCGAAATAGCCCATGATCTTCTTAAACGAATTGGTGCGCTCGGGCAGCTTGCGCGAGGCGTTGGAGTGCGCAAAGAGCGCGGCATAGCCACCACGCGGCTTGCCGCCGTGTTCGCCCACAAAGATGCCGTCAATCGCCTGTGCCTCTCGCACCAAACGTCGGCGTTCGTCATCGCGCTGGACGGGCTTGGGCGCGCGGGGTGCGAGCTTGGGGCCGGCGGTTGCGGCGGGTTCGATGCTCGACGTGCTCGAACGCAAATGCCCGCATCCGTCTACATATTGCGCTGTGCCGCTGGCGTCGAGGCGGCGTATGTCGGCGCGCTCGCTCGCGTAGCCTACAAAGAGCGAGATGCTGTTGCACACCACGTGCTTATCGACTAAGTCCAGCACAGCGTTGTCGACCATCTCGCGCAACACGGTGTAGGCTTGCTCATAGGCATAACCCTTCGATAGCACTTGCCCCGTGGTTGTTGAGGTTGCCTGCGGGCGATAGGCCTGAATATCGGCGATAGTTGTCGGCTCGCGCCCAAAGGCGTGGTCGATAAGATACTCGGCATTGACGCCGAGCTCGTCGTAGAGCAGGTTTTCGTCGAGCGCCGCGACGCCCATCAGATCGTAGACGCCGTATTTTTCGAGTCGTGCTGCCACGCCGGGCCCAATGCCCCAGATGTCGGTGATGGGGCGATGGGGCCAGATCTCCTTGCGAAAGGTCTCGTCGTCGAGTTTGCCGATGCGGCTGGGTACGTGCTTGGCGGTAATGTCGAGTGCCACCTTGGCCTGGAATAGGTTGGGGCCGATGCCAACCGTTGCCGTGATGCCGGTGCGCGCCAGGACCTCGTCGCGCAACATGCAGGCGAAGCCTTCAGCGTCGGTATGGTAGAGGTCCAGATAGGGTGTCACGTCGATAAAGCATTCGTCGATGGAGTAGACGTGCACGTCTTGCGGACTCACGTATTCCAGATAGATACCGTAAATTTGCGCCGACACCTCCATGTAGTGCTGCATGCGCGGTATGGCCTTGATGTAGTCGATGCCGTCGGGAATTTCGAACAGACGGCAGCGATTGTGTATCCCCAGGTCCTTCATGGCCTGTGTGATGGCGAGACAGATGGTCGTGCGCCCGCGCGATTCGTCGGCAACGACCAGGTTGGTGGTGAGCGGGTTGAGCCCGCGGTCAACGCACTCGACGCTAGCGTAGAACGTCTTAAGGTCGATGCAGACATAGGTGTGACGCTCGTGCCCCACGCGTCCTCCCATCAAACACATGTTCTTATCGAATACATGTTCGATAATACCCGCTTGTGCGGACATCGTCAAAACCTGTCCCTTTTTGGTCGGTCGCCGTTTGGGGGCGGATTGGCAACGCTCGCTGATTACGGTCTTGACCTGCGCTAGAATAGGGGCATCTGATTATCCGGGCGCATGGAGGTATGCGCCCGTATGCTGAGGAGGACTTTATGGCAACTGTTGCCGCACCTATCGACGCTACGTCGACCGCCGCTTGGAAGGCGCTCGAGGCCCATCAGGAGAAGCTCGAGGCCGAGGGCATCGACCTCAAGGCATGGTTCGCTGCCGATCCCGAGCGTGTGAACAAGCTGAGCTTTGACGCTGGTGACCTGCACTTTGACCTGTCCAAGAACCTGGTGACCGATGAGACCGTCAAGCTGCTGTGCGATCTTGCCCGCGAGGTGAAGCTCGAGGAGCGCCGCGACGCCATGTTCTCCGGCGAGCACATCAACACCACCGAGGACCGCGCTGTTCTGCACACCGCGCTTCGCCGTCCGGCAAGCGAGAAGGGCCAGCTCATCGTTGACGGCCAGGATGTCGTCGCCGACGTGCACGAGGTCCTCGACCGCATGTATGCCTTCGCCGAGCGCGTTCGCTCCGGTGAGTGGAAGGGCGTAACCGGCAAGAGGATCGAGCACCTGGTGTCCATCGGCATCGGTGGCTCCGATCTGGGCCCGGTCATGGCCTACGAGGCTCTGCGTCCCTACGCCGACGCCGGTATCGACTGCCGCTATATCTCCAACATCGACCCCAACGATCAGGCAGAGAAGCTCAAGGGCCTCGATCCCGAGACCACGCTCGTGATTATCGTCTCCAAGACCTTCACCACGCTCGAGACCCTCACCAACGCTCGCGAGGTCAAGACCTGGATGCTCGAGCAGCTCAAGGCTCAGGGTGCCATCGACGGCTCCGAGGAGCAGAACGCCGAGGCTGTGGCAAAGCACTTCGTCGCCGTTTCCACCGCACTCGAGAAGGTTGAGGCCTTCGGTATCGACCCCGCCAACGCCTTCGGCTTCTGGAACTGGGTTGGCGGCCGCTATTCTGTCGACTCCGCCGTGGGCCTGTCGCTGATCGTCGTCCTCGGCCCCGAGCGCTTCCAGCAGTTCCTCGAGGGCTTCCATGCCATCGACGAGTACTTCTGCAACACGCCGCTCGAGAGCAACGCCGTCGCGCTGATGGGCCTGCTCAACGTCTGGTACGTCAACTTCTTCGGCTCCAAGAGCCACGCCGTGCTTCCGTACTGCCAGTATCTGCACCGCTTCCCGGCCTACCTGCAGCAGCTCACCATGGAGTCCAACGGCAAGCACGTCCGCTGGGACGGCAGCGCTGTGACCTCCGATACCGGCGAGATCTTCTGGGGCGAGCCCGGCACCAACGGCCAGCATGCCTTCTACCAGCTGCTGCACCAGGGCACTGTGGTGGTTCCGGCCGACTTCATCGCCTTCGCTAACACTGCCAACCCTGCGACCGATAGCGGTCAGGACGTGCATGAGCTGTTCCTGGGCAACTTCCTGGCCCAGACCAAGGCGCTCGCCTTTGGTAAGACGGCCGACGAGGTTCGTGCCGAGGGTACGCCCGAGCAGATCGTCCCGGCCCGCTGCTTTGAGGGCAACCGTCCGACGACCTCGATCTTCGGCGACACGCTGACCCCGTTCGCACTCGGCGAGCTCATCGCCCTGTACGAGCACATCACGTTTGTCGAGGGCACGGTCTGGGGCATTGACTCCTACGACCAGTGGGGCGTCGAGCTGGGCAAGCAGCTTGCCAAGCAGATCACCCCGGCCTTCCACGACGACGCCGCCAAGGCCGAGCAGGACGCTTCGACCCAGGCGCTCATCGAGTTCTACCGCGCTCACCGCAAGTAGTCGCTGCTGTTAACGCATCGCGCCTTATAGTCAGGGGCCCGTATCCTATCGGATGCGGGCCCCTTTGCTTTGCCGTGGTCCCGGGGCGCACGGCCCTTGCGGAACATCGCCGGGGCGCCGCGCGCTGCGAGAACCCTGCGCCTAGATCTCGGCCTCCGCATGGTCTCGCTGCGCCTCGGGCAGCTCCCCGTAGAGCGGATGGTCTTCGAGCCTAAAGCGCTCGACCTGTTCGGGAGTGCGACCGCGTACAAAGAGCCACGAGCGATCGATCGGCGTCGCCATGAGCGTGCTGGGCAGTGCGTCGGCGCGGTCGGAAAACACCCGGGCGCTCTCGGGATCCTGGAACGCCAGCACCAGATGCGTGTCGCAGTTGCCCATGATGGAGCGAGCTCGCGCCTCGCCGTAGAGCGCATCGAGCTGGTTGGTCGACTGCAATAGCAGCGTTGCCCAGATGTTGCGGCTTCGGATAATCGAGAGCACGTTGTCGATCTGGGGGATCTGCAGATTTGCGAAGTCATCGAGCATAAAGCGCACGGGCACGGGCAGGCTGCCGTCGGGCTGCCTATCGGCTTCGCGAATGAGGCCCATAAACGCCTGCGTAATAAAGAGGCCGGTCAGCGGATCGAGATTGCGGTCAATATCGCTTACGGTTACAAACAGGGCGCAGGGGGTGTGTCCCATGGAAGCGAAGTCCACCTGATGGCACTCACGATAGAGCTGTGCCGCACCGTCGAATCCCAGACACATGACCTTTTCGGCAAGGATGCCGACGATGCTCGCGTGCATGCGCTCGGCATTTTGCGTAATGGCGTAGCGCCGCCATAGCGAGAGGGCATAGCTTTGGGGGTCGGTCGTGATCAGATCGTCAAACAATCGGGCCGTGGCACCGTCCTGCAGGTGCTCGATCAGCTTGATGACCGAGCTGATCGTCTGCTCGTCGGCGGGTAGCTGTTCGGTGACGTAGGCGATAAGACACGACAGCAGGTTTGCCGCCGCATGATCCCAAAAAGGCTGGTTGTTGTCCTCGATGGGGCAG
Source organism: uncultured Collinsella sp. (assembly GCA_902478945.1). Classification (GTDB taxonomy): domain Bacteria; phylum Actinomycetota; class Coriobacteriia; order Coriobacteriales; family Coriobacteriaceae; genus Collinsella. The sequence continues at coordinate 16,526 of CABSMX010000014.1, read as the reverse complement.
ATGGCCTTTGCCACCGAGAGGATGTCCTGCTGGTTGGGCCTGCCGTCCGCCTTGCGGCGAATGTGCCTCAGGGGGTTGTAGCCGCAGCGCTCGATGCCGGGCGCAAGGGCCGGGACGGTGTTGAGGTCGGCGAAGTTGAGGCATTGCACGCGGTAACCGTGGGCTGCCAGCACGGGTCCCACTTCGCGACAGAGCGTGCCTTTGGTGTCGAGCACGATGTAGCTTGCGTTCATTTGCAGCAGGTTGGGCTTGAGGACGTTTCGGGTCTTGCCGGCTCCCGAGGGGCCGATTACAAGTGCGTTGTTGTTGAGTCCCGTTTGGCGGGTGTCGCAGGAAAGCGTTCGATCCTTGGCGAGGATGGTGGACGATGCGGACTCAGATGCGGCGAGGCGGCTGGCGAGGTTAGACATGGGCGACCTCCTTGGTGGTCGAGAGGATTTCGTGGGCAAAGCCGAGCTCGACGGCGCGCTTGGCCGAAAGGTAGGTGTCTTTTGCAGTGAGGGACTGGATGCGCTTGGGCGTGAGGCCGCTGCGGTCCGAGAGGATTTGCGTGAGGGTCTTGCGGGTCTGCATGAGACGCCGGCTGGTTTCCTGCAGCGCAAGTGCCGAGCCGCCTGCCCCCTGGGGGATCAGCGGGTCGTGAATCATGAGCTCTGCATGGGGCGCCATACGGCGATCGTCGCCGCCCATAAAGATCACGGCGCCCATGGACGCGGCGAATTCCAGGCAGACGGTGCGGATGGGGCACGATGCGAGGCGCATGGCGTCATAGATCGCGAGACCCGATCGCACGCTTCCGCCGGCGCTGGCGACAAATATGGTGATGGGGCGGCTGGGGTCGGTGGCATCGAGCAGGCGGATCTGCTGGCATAGGTCGTGGGCCATCGGGGTTTCGATGTTTCCCATGACGGAGAGCTCGCGACGGGCGAGCATCTCATCGTAAATGCTGGTGAGCGTGATACCTCGGGCGGATTCACGCATGGTGAGGGGGCTGATGATGGGGGAATGATTGGTGTCCATGAGGACTCCTTTCTGTTGGTTGTGTTGTGGAATAGGATTGTTGCCCGCGGAGGGGCTGGCGGGCTACAGGGTTCGTCCGAGCCTGAGATCGAGCTCGGTTGTGGGGCAGGCTGCCTGTTCGTGCGGCTCGCAAGCGCCAAGGGCTCCAAAGCGATGGAGCGTTGCGGCGGGCGTGGTGTAGGCGAGCCGCAGCTGATGCTCGACAGGGGCACATCCGTCATTTTTGTAATGAGCCGCGTAGTACTGCGCGATGCTGGCGTTCATCTCGCTGCCATTGCGATGGCGCTCAAACTGGCGTCTGCAGGTCTCGATGATCTTTGCTACCGACTTGGGTGCCGTCGCGGGAACAAGGGCGAGATAGCCCTCAAATAGCTCGTTGATGCTCAGGAGGCACAGCAGGTCGATCAGCGTCCTTATGGCTGCTCCCTCGGCAGAAAAGTGCGCGGTCATGCGGTTATATCGGTTGCGGTCGACGATGGCCGCATGGGGTCTTGGAGTTTTCTGCCCCGTGATCCCGGGCTTTTGCCGCGCCTGTGTATTGAGCTCGACGTTGCAGCGCTTGAGGCCGTCCAACGGAAGGAACATTGCGGTGCGCAGGGTGTTCCGCTTGCTTTCGAGTTCATGACGCTCGTCGGGTTCCCATTCGAGTTTGAGTTTCGTGTCGAGCGCCGTAAGCATATGGGCTAGGCAGCCTACGGTAAGAACGTGCGAATCGTTGTCGCGTTTTGGGGCATAGGGGTCTGTCAGCTTGCGAATGTCGGGGTCGCCCATGATCTTTGTGCAGCGCTTCAGCAGTTGAGGATGGTCGGCCAAGATCGTCGCGAGCGGTAGCGACGCGTGGTTCTTGATGGTCGCGGCGGCAAAGGCGGCATCATATTCGTTTGCATATGCTCGCTCAATTCGGGCATCCAGAATGCTTTTCTTATCGCTGTCTTCAGCGTGGTGGTTTGTCATAGCTTCTCCAATCGGTTGATGTTCGTGCTGTTTGTTGATGTGTTGGTTGTCGTGAGTGATGTGCTTGCCGTGGGTGATGTGCTGACGTTGGGGTGCTATGCGGTTTTCAATGAGCCCGTGAGGCAGTTGCTGCAGGGGCGGGATGGAACGGCCCATGCAAGGCGGAAGGCATCGTGCTCAAAATCGAGACAGCAATGCCCTGGGTGCCTCACATGTGGCAGTTACCTCATTAAGTTGTCATTGCGTTTGGGGTTGTACTTTGCCGATCTTCCTTCTCTTACACGCTAAAACTCAAATTTCATATGCTCGATCTACTTAAAACCGCAACGGCGGTCTTTTATCAACTTATATGTCGGAACGCGTCTTTGCAAGTACTTTTTTGCCTTTGTTTCAAATGGGGTGGTTTTGCAACCGTCATACGCGCGCTGTGCGAACGTGCCCGGCTCGGATAAGATAGTGCGCGATAAAAACGATGCAAGGAGGCACATATGGCAATCAAAGCCATCGCAATGGATATCGACGGTACGCTCACCAACGATCAAAAGGTCATTAGCCCGCGTACGCGCGAGAAGCTGCTCGCGGCGCAGGAGTCGGGCATTAAGCTCATCTTGGCTTCGGGTCGTCCCGCATGGGGGCTGCACGCCTTGGCGCAGGAGCTCGACCTTCAAAACCATGACGGTCTGCTAGTTGCCTTTAATGGCGCGCATGTGGTCGACGCTCAGACCGATGAGGTTCTTTTTGACCAGGCTATGCCTGCCGACGAATTGCATCGCCTGATTGATCACCTGCGTAATTTTGACGTGATCCCTATGATTTCGCTCGGTCGTGATTTGCATGTCGAGGACTCGTACCATTGCATGATCACGCTGCCTGACGGCTCGCAGAAGAATATCGTCAAGTATGAGCGCGACGCGTGCGATCTTAAGATTCGCGAGGTGGAGAGCCTGCATGAGGTCGCTGATGCTTATCCCGTGGACAAGCTACTCACTGCGGGCGATCCGGCCTACCTGCAGGCGCATTACGAGGAGATGTATGCGCCCTTTACCCAGACGCTTTCGGGCATGTTTACGGCCGACTGGTACTTTGAGTACACGGCGCCCGGTATCGACAAAGCCCATGCGCTCGAGGGTGCCCTGCCCAAGCTCGGCATCGATGCCAGCGAGGTCGTATCGTTTGGCGACGGCCAGAACGACAAGTCCATGATTGAGTGGGCCGGCACCGGTGTTGCCATGGACAACGCCGTCGATGAGGTTAAGGCCGTGGCCCAGATGGTGACCGCCAATAACAACGAAGATGGTATTGCAGTGGCGCTGGATAAGCTGCTGGGTTAGAATCGCCGATTAATGCATGGTTCGGGCGCCTGCTCGCGGGCGTCCTTTTGTTAGGGAGGGTGCCGTGTCCGCATTTCCGTTCGATGCCGTTATCTTTGACATGGACGGCGTCATTGTCGATACCGAGTATTACTACCTGGGCGAGACTGCCGCGTTTGCCAAGGAGCTTGGGCTTAATCTGACTCAAGAGGAGTTGAATGGGCAGGTCGGTACCTCGCATCAGTTCTTCCTGCATATGCTGGTCGATTGGTTTGAGCGTGCCGGTAAGGGGCATTTCACTGGCGAGGAAGCGTTGGCCCGTTGGGACGAATGGGCTCATAAGCGTCCGCGCGACTATCAGGCTTTGATTAACCCAGGCGCCGTGGATACGATTCGAGAGCTGCCGCGCCGTGGCGTTCGCGTGGCGCTTGCCAGCTCGTCGCCCATGGTTAGCATCGAGGAAGTGTTCAACGCATGCGGGCTGTCGGATGCCTTTGAGTATGTGGTGAGCGGCGAGCAGTTTAAGGAGAGCAAGCCCGAGCCCGACATCTACCTGCATGCGCTGGACCTGCTGGGGCTGCCCGCGAATCGCTGCTGCTGCGTTGAGGATTCCGTTCCGGGCATTACCGCGGGTAAGCGAGCCGGCCTGACGGTCATTGCCAAGCGCGAGGAGCGCTTTGGCTTTAGCCAGGATGCCGCGGACAAGATTATCGACCAGCTGCCGGAGCTGCTCACGCTTTCTTAGGAGCGCGGTAGTTGCGCGTTTTTCGGGTCTGATGAGTAAATAGCCAACATTTTGGTGCGACACCTAGCATACTTTAAGCTAATGCGGGCTTAAGGGCTTGTTGAATGCCCTTAAGCCCGTTTTAGAATTAATTGTGCTGGGAGAGGGTATATGCCACCGACTGAAGGGCCAACTGACGGTAAAGCAGCGATACCGCTGTACCAACAGGTCATTGATATCATTAAAAACGAAATCAACTCCGGCGCCTACAAGGCAGGCGCGCGGATACCCAACGAATTCGAATTGGCTGAGAGCTATAAAGTTGGCCGCGTTACCGTGCGACGCGCTATTGAGGAGCTCGTCCAGCAGGGCTATCTAACGAAGCGACAGGGGAAAGGCACGTTTGTCAATGCCCCCAAGCTCAAGCGCAAGATTCGCCAGAAGGATGACGTTCAGAGTTTTTCGGACGCATGCCGCGTTAACGGAATGGAACCGGGGGCGTGTGTCATTTCGAGAAAGATACTGCCGGCGGATTCCACCGAAGCGCAGTTCTTTGGTGTTCCCGTTGGAACTGACTTGATTTGCGTTGAGCGCGTGCGCACTGCCGATGGCGTCCCTGTCATGCTCGAGAACAACATATATGTTTACGAGGACAACGCCTATCTATCAACGGCACCTCTATCTAACCAATCCATTTTTGAGTTCGTGCGTAACCGGACGGGCCGTACGCCCGCGTTTACCGACCCGTGCACACTCGAGATCGCGTGCGCGTCGCCCGAGGTCGCTCGGCTGTTGGCAGTTCCCGTTGGCGAACCCTTGTTTTATATGGAAGCCTTCTTTTTCGATGAGCAGCGGCGGCCGTTTATCATCGGTCGTCAGCGAATCGTTGGGTCTCGCTACGTTTTTGACATCTAGGACATTGCGAATGGAAGCGCCCGGTGGATTATCTCACCGGGCGTTTCCATACCGTTCACGGCGCAAACGCAACCGTTCAACCGCGTTGCGGCAATCAGTTTGAAATTATCTTGATGAAGGAAAAAGCTGCTGGTAATCTATGGGACGTCATAGAACGTTTGCATTGTGCAAACGTTGAAGCGAGATGCGATGCAGTCTCGAGTTCTTTGGAGGTATCTATGTCAGATACGAAGGCGAAGAAGACAAACAGACGTTTTAAGTTCAAATTACCGCATGTCTATACGATCATGTTCTTGCTGATCGTTGTCTTTGCGGTCCTGACTTGGATCGTTCCCTCTGGTCAGTATCAGCGCAAGACGATTTCGACAGCGGCGGGCGAGCGTGAAGTCGCCGTTGCTGGAACCTATGAACAGGTCGATAAGAACTACACCGATTCCGAGACCGGCGAGACCATCAATCTGGGCCAGGATATCTTCGCGGTTCTGCAAGCGCCCACCAAGGGTATCCAAGAGGCTGCCGACGTCGTTGCGTTCGTCTTATTGATTGGCGGATCGTTCGCGATCATCACCAAGACCAACGCTTTGAATGCCGGCATGAGCCGTGTGATTAAAAAGCTCAAGAACAAGGACATCCTCATCATTCCCATCACGATGACGTTGCTGTCCATTTGCGGCACTACGTTTGGTATGTCTGAGGAAGCCCTGCCGTTCTATGCCATCTTCATTCCCATCATGATGGGTATCGGTTATGACTCGATGACGGCATTCATCATCTGCTTCCTTGGTCCTAACCTGGGATATTGTGCTTCGACCATCGACCCGTTTAATGTTTTGATCGCCCAAGGCATCATTGGCATCGAGGGTAATCCGCAACTGTGGCTGCGCGCCGTTTCTTGGGTCATCTTCACTGCCGTCGGTATCGCATGGGCCATGCGCTACGCCATGCGCGTCAAGAAAAACCCCGAGTCGTCCATTGTGTACGAGGACGATAAGCTCAAGCGTATTGAGTTTTCCGTGACCGATGCCTCCATCGAGGAAGAGTTCACGATCCGTCAGAAGCTCGTGCTTATCGATTTTGCTTGCGGTATGGGCATTATCGTCTGGGGTCTTGTTACCCAGGGCTGGTACATGAATCAGATTTCCGCCGTGTTCCTTGGCATGGGCTTGCTTGCCGGTATCCTGGGCGGCCTTGACCAGCAGACAATCGCAGAGGAGTTCGTTAAGGGTCTCGCCGACTTTGCGTACGCTGCCGTCGTTATCGGTATCGCGCGCGGTATTCTGGTCATCGCCGAGGGCGGCATGATCATCGACACCATCCTCCAGGCGCTCGCTACCGCGCTCGCCGGTGCACCCGCCGCCGTCTACACCACGTTTATGTATGTCGTCCTTGGCCTGCTCTCTTTGCTGGTTCCCTCGAGTTCTGGCCTGGCGGCGCTCACCATGCCCGTTATGGGCCCCCTGACCGAGCTCATGGGCCTCAATCCCGAGGCGGCCGTCACCGCGCTCCAGTTTGCCAACCAGACCATCAACACCATCAGCCCCGTGGCGGGTATGACGGTCGCCGGGCTTGCCGTGGCTAAGATTTCGTTTGGCCAATGGTGGAAGACCATTTGGAAGTTCTTCATCTTCATGGTCGTGTTTGGCTTGGTCATTACTGCCATTTCCGGCATGCTTCCGGCGTAGGTGGTTGTGATGTCTGATCGTTTGACGGTCCTGACGTCTAAGAGCGTCTTTACCGGTACGGGGGACCTGCCGTTTGAAGGTTTCGTAGCGGTCCGTGGCAATCGAATTGAGGCTGTTGGCACCAAGTGTGAGCTAGCTTCGTATTTGACCCAGGCGGACGAGGTAGTTGACCTGGGCGACCGCACCGTCATGCCTGGCCTGATCGATGTGCATACCTTCTATACAGGCTGGGCGCTGCGGACGTTGGGGCCTGATCTGTCCGGCATCGCTGATGCCAAAGAGGCCGTGTCGCTCTTGCGTGCATGGAAAGAAGATCGTCCGGATTGCGCGGCGGCTTTTGGCCACAACCTACCCGAAACGTTGGCATCGGATGCCGAGAACGCAAATACAGCAGCTGTGTTTGACGAGTGTTTTGGCGATATCCCCGTCGTCTGCTTTACACCGGGCGCGGATACCTGTGTTCTCAATGCTGCCGCCAGTGCGCGATACGGCTTCACACCCCAGGCGTGCTATGCCGAGAAGATCTGGCGCATGATGAGCGATTTCCTCGCGCTGCCCGAGGTGCGTGCAGGGTATTCGGACTACATGAGCATGCTTAACGAACGCGGCGTTACCGCCATCAAGGAGATGGCGTTTGATGACTACTACGGCTTTGCCGACGAAATGGCTCGCCGTGAGGAATCTGGTGAGCTGACGGTTCGCGTCTCTATGATGTCGCAGCCGGTGGGTGCCGGTGCAAATCTTGCATATGCCCGCGAGGCACGAGAGCGCTTCCGGGGACCGTTCGTTCGTTTTTCTGGCTTCAACCGTATGACCGATCGCGGCGTATGGGCGGGGCTTGCCGAGATGATAGAACCCTATGAGGACTCGGCCGATGCGGGCGCTGCCGGCAAGACGGTCGTCGAGGAGCCAGAGTGGGATCTGATTGAGAACGAGCTGCGTGCAATTGATGCTGACGGCTTCCGATATTCCTTGCATTGCCAGGGCGATGGCGCCGTTCGTCGCACCGTGGCGCTCTATGCCTCGCTGCCTCGAGACGAGCATGGACGGATGCTTCGCCGCCATGCGATTACCGATCTCGAGAACTCTGACCCGACCGATCTTGTCGAGTTTGGCAAGTTAGGTGGAATTTGCGAGGTCTATCCGCAGATTCTGACGCTGGACCGACGCGAGGATTGCCTGTCGATGATGCGTCGACAAATTGGCGAGACGCGACTTTTGCACAGCTGGAATCGCCGCGGCATGGAAGATTCCGGATGCACAGTGTGCTGTGGAACGGATTTGCCGCTGCTGATTCCGAGCCTGGGCGAGTCAATCTACAGCGCGTGCGGCGGATTCTTCGCCGACAGACTGCCTGTGAATGAGGTCAACACGCTGACGCTTGTCGAGCTCTTGCGCGCTTGGACTGCCGGGGGCGCGTACGATCTGATGCGCGAAGACGAGCTGGGTACGCTCGAGGTCGGCAAGCTTGCCGATATCTGCGTGCTCGATCGGGATGTGTTTGACCTCGATTATCGCGACGCACGCGATCTTGCGGTTGATATGACGATGTCGGACGGACAAATCGTGTTCGATCGAAATAAGGAGGCATAAGATGTCTGAATCCAAACCGACGCTGCGCCGCGAGCAGATTGCGGGCATGAATATCCACTACATCATGTGGTCGCTCGATTACTTCCTTGATGTGCAGCAGCGTTTGGGCTTTGAGTCCATTGAGCTGTGGTGCGCAGAGCCGCATGTGACGCTCGACCACACGGGCTACTTTGAGGCTGAGGTCCTGGCGAAAAAGGCTGCAGACCGTGGGCTTAGGTATCGTACTCTGTGCCCCGAGAACGTTGTCTATCCTTGGCAGTACTGCGCACGCAAACCGCTGCATGAACAGCGCAGCCTGGCGTACTTTAAGCACGGCATTGAGCTTGCCGAGGTACTTGGGTGCGACCGTATGTCCGTCAACTCGGGCTGGGGCGACTGGGACGAGGACCGCGAGGAAGCCTGGAAGCGCAGCCGCGAGCACTTGTCCATTCTGGCGGAGTATGCCGGCGAGCACGGTCTGGTGCTTACGATGGAAAGCCTGCGTCCCGAGGAGAGCAACCTTGTGACGACGGTTTCCGATGCGAAGCGCATGATTGACGAGGTCGCGAGCCCGTACTTACAGCCCATGGTTGATACAACCGCGATGGGCGTTGCTGGCGAGACGCTCGAGGACTGGTTTGCCACCTTTGGTGATGGGGCAATTCACGAGATGCACTTTATCGACGGTGACCCGTATGGCCATCTGGTGTGGGGCGATGGCAAGCACGATATGGACGCCTTCGTTGCCACACTCAACGCCCATGGTTTCGACGGCATGCTGGGCCAGGAGATCACGGACGGTCGTTACTACGATGACCCGGCGGCGGCAGATGCCAAGAACATGGCCGCATTCGAGAAATATCTGATTGACTAAAACAACTATCGGCCACGCAACCAACGTCATTGATTGCGGCCAAACAAGAAAGGAACTGGATATGAACGCACACGATCTGATCAAAGAGGCAATTGCCGAGAGGGGCAAGTTCGACAGCGTCTACTGGATTGCTTGCGGCGGCTCCATGATCGATTTGATCCCGGCTCATGAGCTTCTGCAGCGCGAGGCAACCACCTTCACTTCGTATATCTATACGGCTCGCGAGTTCGATATCATGCGTCCGCGTCGTCTGGGCGAGAAGTCCCTGGTCATCGCTTGTAGCCATAGTGGCAACACTCCCGAGGTCGTCGAGGGCTGTGAGATTGCCCTTGCTGCCGGCGCTACGGTGATCGCCCAGACCGACAACGCTGGATCTAAGATCGACTCCGGCAAGTGGACCACGTGGGTCTACCCGTGGGGCGAGGGCGTGCCGCAGGCCGAGGTCCCCGCTGGCATTTCGCTGTCGCTTGCGGCCGAGCTGCTCGATCAGCAGGAGGGCTACGCCGATCTTGCCGATATGTATGCCGGTATCGCCGAGATGGATAAGATTCTTCCCCCGGCACGTGAGAAGGTAAATGCCGAGCTGGGCGATCGCTTTGCCAAGCTTTGTCAGGAGCACGAGTTCTTCTATATTCTGGGCAGTGGTCCCAACTTTAGCCAGACCTACGGTTTCGCTATCTGCTCTCTTATGGAGATGCAGTGGCAGCACTGCAGCTACATCCACTCTGCCGAGTACTTCCACGGCCCCTTCGAGGCTACTCAGGATGGCGTTTTTTACTTCCTGCAGATGGGCTCCAGCGAGTGCCGTGCTATGGACGAGCGCGCCCTGGCGTTCCTTAAGACGCATACCGATACGCTGATGGTGCTCGATGCCAAGGAGTACGGTATGGAAGCCGTGCCGGCGAGCGTCCGTGCCTATCTGGACCCGGTGCTGTTCTACGCCATGAACTGCGAACTGCGTGCTGCACGCGGCAAGGTGTTTGATCACGATCCCGATTTCCGCCGCTATATGGGTGTTGTCGAGTACTAGAAGGGACAAAGGCCATGGCATTTAACGTTAACGCGCTCGGATTTGGCGACAACGTCGTCGATCGCTACGAGCATATCCACACCATGTATCCTGGCGGTAACGCGGTTAACTTCGCCGTTTATGCCAAGAAATGCGGTGCCGCACGCTCTGCATACATGGGCATTTTTGGCAATGACGCCGCTGCCGAGCATGTCATTGCAAGCCTCGAGGATGAGGGTATCGAGCTTGACAAGTGCGAGCAGATGATTGGCGAGAACGGAGCGGCTCGCGTGACCGTCGTTGACGGTGACCGTGTCTTCCTTGGCTCCAACGAGGGCGGTATCCGTGGCGATGCGCGCTATGTCCTCGATCGCTTTGACCTTTCGTACATGAAGCAGTTCGATGTGGTTCATTCGGGCAACTATTGCTTTACCGAGCGCGAGCTGCCCAAGTTGAAGGCTGCGGGCGTCACGGTCTCTTTTGACTTTTCGGACGACTCTACCGACGAGTACTACGAGCAGATTGCGCCCTACGTCGATTTCGCCTTCTTTAGTGCGGCGGATGCCGCGAGTGAGGACGAGATCCGCGAGCGTCTGGCATGGGTGAAGGGCTTGGGTCCGCGTTTTGTGTCGGCTACGGCGGGCGTCGAGGGCTGCATTGCTTACGACGGCGATCGTTATTACCGCCAGCTGGCTAAACCGGTAACGGACGTGAAGGACACCATGGGGGCGGGCGACTCGTTCCTTACCTCGTTTTTGATGTGCTATCTCGATTCCGCCAAGCGTGGTGAAGATGGCGCCGAGGCCATCGAGCGCGCGCTCGACTTTGCTGCCGGGTTTGCCTCGACCGTGTGCGGCATGGAAGGTTCTTGGGGCCACGGAGCACCAATCGTCGAATAGCCGAGCGGTCCCGGGGAGGTGCAGGCGCCTCCTCGGGACCCGGTGTGCAAAAAATGCCAAATATGAGTACTGTGACTAATTTAGTCGCAGCAAAATCAACCCCTTCAGACGTGATTTGAGCGTCTGGAGGGGTTTAAGATTTGCGAAAACGCAGGATGAATGACTGTAAAAGCTTTAATTAGCGGACAATCGAGGATTATTCTGGCGGTTGGAAAGTTAAAAGAAATGTATCCATTCCGGTAGCAGTACTCATATTTGGCATTTTTTGCACACCAGGGGTTAGCGAAGGTCAAAAACAGAGCGCGCATTTGTTAAAACTATCGACTCGATGCGCTTTGCGTCGCAGTTTTTGAGCGAGGTGATGCGTTCTGAGGTCCTTGTGAGCGACCTGATGAGCGACTGCGCGCTTGTTTCTGTGTTTGGCTCGGCCGGCGCATCGGTCTCGAGCAGTAGGCGGTCGAGTGGAATCTGTCGTGCGTATTCGCGACCGCGCTTGGTCGCGAGCATGCGTTCGTTGACGGAAAAATAGCAGCCCGCATTACGCGCGCGGGTGAGTTCGTCCGAAGTGCCGCTAAACCAGTGGAAGATGATAGCGGGGGAGTCGGGGTTTGGGATGAGTAGTCCATGCGATTCGAGGACGTCCAGTACGGCTCCTGCCGAATGAACGGCGTGAATTGATATCACGCGCCCGGTAAGAGGATGCTGCACGAGCGCATCGCAGAGCCGGTTAAGTGCCTGTATTTGTAGCGGCTCACTTCCAGCAAAGCGCGCGGAAAAGTCGAGTCCGACTTCGCCGATGTAGCGTTCTTGGGCAGCAACTTCGCAAAGCAGATTGACTTCGGCAAAACCGCAGTGGCCATCGGCGAGCCACCAGGGGTGAAGCCCAACGCCGGCGATGATGCCCGGGTGGCGACGAGCGCGCTCGTTTGCGGCCGAAAAGTCGCGTGGATCGACGCCGCAATCAAATAGACCCAAGCCCAGCGCCGTTGCCTCATCGGCAACGGCGTCCGGGTGAGCCATTAAATCAAGATGGCAGTGTGCATCAAATAACCGGGGCTCCATCTCGGCGCGCTCCGCTAGTCCAAGCGCTGGCCATCGGCGCGCACGCGCTCGGTGCCGCGGCCACTGATCTGGCGGATAACCTCGCCGGCAATCATCTGGCCCATGATGGGCGGCATAAAGCTGGCGGTTCCGAGCTCGGTGCGCTCGTGGATATTGGAAGGGTCGCGGGGCTGTGTCTTAACCGATTCCTCGCAGCTAAACAGTACATGCAGACTCTTGATTCCGCGCTTCTTGCATTCTTTGCGCATGATGCGGCTCATGGGGTCACGTACCGTATCGAAAATGTCGGCAAAGCGGAGGCACTCGGGATGGAGCTTGTTGGCCCCGCCCATGGAGCTAACCAAACGAATGTCGTGGTCCTGAGCATATTTGGCAATGGTGAGCTTGGCCGAGATGGTGTCGATGGCGTCGACGACGTAGTCGAGCTTGCCGTCCGTCTGCTCCAAAACGCTCGCGAAGAACTCGTCGATATTGTCGCTCAACAGGTATTCGGTGCGCTTGATGACGGTAGCGGCTGGATTGATGTCGTGGATCATGGCTTCCATAACATCGACCTTGCGCTTGCCGATGGTGCTTTGAAAGGCGATGGCCTGGCGATTGATATTGCTGGGCGCGATGATGTCCTTATCCAGAATGACGAAATGACCAATGCCGCCGCGGGCAAGTGCCTCGCAGCAATTGGAGCCCACACCTCCGCAGCCGAGCACCAGCACCGTGGCGGCGGCGAGTTTGTCGAGTGCCTCGCGGCCCATGATGATCTCGAGCTTGGTGTCGCGTGTCTCGTTGGGGGTTGCGGCTGTGGTTTCGGTCATAGACATCCTCCGATGGGGAAGCGAATCGTGTTTTAGCTATCGTCATTATAGGTATTATCGCGATTCCATTTGAGCCCTAGGGGCTTGTTGAAATGAGGCAGTGATTCGCATAAGATGAAGCAGATGGCACCCGTTGCCGCGGGTTGGCCAACTCCCAAACACGTTTGTAGCGTGAGAAGTGGCCGTCTTCGCATTACGCGGGGGCGGCTATTTCATTCGACCTCCAATGTGGATGCCGAGCTCCACAGCCGCGATTACAAGCAATAACAACGTCAGGACATCGTCAATACTCATAGTCCATCTCCTTCTCGGGTAGAGGGAGCTGGCCCATCTGCTTCAACTTCCATTGAAGCTAAATACGAACGAATGTTCTATAGATGTTCCTGTATTAGATAGTTAGACAAACATCTAAATATCGAGTATAGTGTGCGCGTCATGAGAGATGATGAAAGGGGGTCTTATGCCGGGAGAGGGTTTTAAGGCGCTTGCCGATCCAACGCGACGGCGCATTTTGGAGTTGCTGCGCGAGGGCAATTGCACGGCGGGGGAGCTTGCCGAGCATTTCGATATCAGTAAGCCGTCGCTGAGCCATCACTTGGCGACGCTCAAAAACGCCGGGTTGGTAACCGACGAACGTCATGGTCAAAACATCGTATACAGCTTAAACACTACCGTCATGCAGGACTTGATCGGTTGGTTTATGGGCTTTACAAACACGGAAGGTGATAAGGATGAATAACGAAAACAAGGGCATTCACCCCACGGGGGTATCGTCGCGCGTGTGGATTGCGCTGGTCGCTCTGTGCGTCGCCAATGTCGTAGCGCATCTCATGGTGATGCCGAGCTTGCCTGGGCAGATTCCCACGCACTGGGGCGCGAACGGCGCCGTCGACGGTTGGGGTCCCAGCTGGATGGCCTCCGCGCTCGGCGTGCTGCCTCTGGTGCTTCTCGCAATGTTCTGCGTGGTGCCGCGCATCGATCCCAAAGGTGAGGCATATCGAACCTCGGGCAAGTTCTATCAGGGCTTCGTAATCGCCTTCACCTTGTTCATGTGCGCCATAAGCTGGCTGGGAGAGCTTACGGTCTGGGGCGTGGTGCCGGCGGTCGGTTCGGTCAACGTGCTGATTTCCGGTGTTGTCGGTTTGCTGTTCATCGGCGTAGGCAACTACTTGCCGCGTGTGAAGCAGAACTATACGCTCGGTATCAAGACGCCTTGGGCGCTTGCCAATCCCGAGAACTGGCGCCGTACGCAGCGCTTTGGCGGTGCCTGCTTTATGGTGCTGGGTGTTGGCCTGATTGCGATGGGCGTGGCAGGCAGCGTGCTTTCGAGTGAAGTCGTCGCCGCGGTGATTGCGGTTCTGGCGTTTGGTTCGGTTGGAGCCGTCTACGTCTACTCGTATCTGCTGTGGCGCAAATCGCAGCGAGCCGCTCGCTAAGGTTGCGGAAAACTAGCGTACGCAGTTCATAGTATGTTCCGGGGGAACTTTTCCCAGGTAGTATTAGGGGGTATGGGTAACCATGCCCCTTTTTCGTTACGTTTCAGAGCTGGTTTTTCCATTTCGTTTCCACTTAGGCGAAACAAGAATAGAGAAACAGCAGGTAGAAAGGATAAAACAGGCAAATGGCGGAGTTTATCTACCAGATGTATCAGGCTCGTAAGGCCCATGGCGACAAGGTAATCCTTGACGACGTGACCCTGAGCTTCTACCCCGGTGCCAAGATCGGCGTCGTGGGCCCCAATGGTATGGGCAAGTCGACCCTGCTCAAGATCATGGCCGGCATCGAGGAGGTCTCCAACGGCGATGCCAGGCTCACCCCCGGCTACACCGTGGGCATCCTGCAGCAGGAGCCGCCGCTCGACGATGACAAGACCGTCATCGAGAACGTGCGCATGGCATTTGGCGACATGATCGCCAAGGTCGATCGCTTCAACAAGATCGGCGAGGAGATGTGCGACCCGGATTGCGACATGGACGCCCTCATGGCCGAGATGGGAAAGCTCCAGGACGAGATCGACGCCGCCGACGGCTGGGATATCGATTCCAAGCTCGGCCAGGCCATGGACGCCCTGCAGCTGCCCGATTCCGACATGCCGGTCAACGTACTTTCCGGCGGCGAGCGCCGTCGCGTGGCCCTGTGCAAGCTGCTGCTCGAAGCTCCCGACCTGCTGCTGCTCGACGAGCCCACGAACCACCTGGACGCCGAGTCGATCCTGTGGCTCGAGCACTTCCTGCACAACTACCAGGGCGCGGTGCTTGCCGTTACGCACGATCGCTACTTCCTGGATAACGTTGCCGAGTGGATCTGCGAGGTCGACCGCGGTCACCTTTATCCCTACAAGGGCAACTACTCAACGTATCTGGAGACCAAGGCCGCGCGTATCGAGGCTCAGGGCAACCGTGACGCCAAGCTCGCCAAGCGGATGGAGGCCGAGCTCGAGTGGGTACGCAGCTCGCCCAAGGCTCGCCAGGCAAAGAACAAGGCCCGTCTTGCTCGCTACGAGGAGATGGAGGCCGAGGCCCGCGCAAGCCAGAAGCTCGACTGGACCGACATCCGCATCCCTGTGGGCCCGCGTTTGGGCAACAAGGTGCTCGAGGCCCATCATCTGCACAAGGAGTTCGATGGCCGCGTGCTCATCGATGACCTTTCGTTCACCCTGCCGCGCAACGGCATCGTGGGCATGATCGGTCCCAACGGCGTGGGCAAGACCACACTGTTCAAGACGATTGTGGGTCTGGAGCCGCTGACTTCGGGCGAGCTCGAGGTGGGCGAGACCGTCAAGATCTCTTACGTCGACCAGAACCGTTCCGGCATCGACCCCGACAAGAACCTATGGGAGGTCGTCTCGGACGGCCTGGACCACATGATGGTCGGCGAGACCGAGGTTCCGAGCCGCGCTTATGTGGCGAGCTTTGGCTTTAAGGGCCAGGACCAGCAGAAGCGCGCTGGCGTGCTCTCCGGCGGCGAGCGCAACCGTCTGAACCTGGCGCTCACGCTCAAGCAGGGCGGCAACCTGTTGCTCCTCGACGAGCCCACGAACGACCTCGACGTCGAGACGCTGTCCTCGCTCGAGGCGGCGCTGCTCGAGTTCCCGGGCTGCTCGGTGGTCATTAGCCACGACCGTATGTTCCTGGACCGTGTCGCCACGCACATTCTGGCGTGGGAGGGCACCGACGAAAATCCGGGCAACTGGTATTGGTTCGAGGGCAACTTCGAGGCCTATCAGGCCAACCGCATCGAGCGCCTGGGCGAGGACGCAGCCCAGCCGCATCGTATCCACCGCAAGCTCACGCGTGACTAGGTTTATTGCTGGTTTGGTTACGTAACATCAACAAATAAAAACGGCTCAAATCCTGATTTGGATTTGAGCCGTTTGTCGTTACTGCTCGGGTTCTTCGACTTTGTCGATGGTCCAGGTGGCTCCGAGGCCTCCGGTGGTGTTGCGGCGGATGCGCACGGTGACTTCGCGGCGCTCGCCGGCCTGCGTGTAACGCAGGGGGAAGCTTGCGCGGTTTCGCGCGACCTCGATGGTACCGCGCTCGCGGGCGATCCAGTAGTACTCGCCGACGATGCCGAGGGTGTCGGCGCCGTAGGGGAGATAGGTTGACAGCTGGTGCAGAAGCGGGCCGGGGCAGAAGATCTCGGTTGTGAAATCGACGGGGAAGTCCTTGGGGATGGCGGGCGCTGCAGGTG
>CABSMX010000013.1 GCA_902478945.1 uncultured Collinsella sp. | reverse complement strand
GCCCGTGGGTTATACCCTAAGAGCAAACCACCCTTTTTAAGGGTGGTTCTGATTTGCGAAGGACGCTTTGAAGCCCGTTTTGCCGCCGACTTGCCTAGGTATAAAGGGTTGTGGACAAAAAACGTCAAATATGAGTACTGTCACAAGTCCTATAGCATTATCTATTTACAAAATATGGGTTGTTACGCAACATATGTCCAAGTACATAGCTGATAAACGCCTGCAATTCTTCCGCCGTAGGACCCCTGGCGTCTAAATCGCCTTCTGATGGCATGAAATCGCTGTTACTAAATTGGTAACAGTACTCATATTTGCTATTTTTTGCCCACAGGCCCTTGGACGACAGTGTGATTTAATGCCCTCGGGGTTCGAATCCCGGCGCATGGGTAGCAAAAAGCCCGCTACCGCGAGGGTAACGGGCTCTTCAATTCAAATGGTGCACCGTTTGCGCATCTCCTCGAACCGAGGTGTGCGCAATCGGCACGATTATCTTCGTTAGGATACCACGAGCGGCCTAGGAAACAACCAGGCGCATGCCGGGATAGATCAGATTCGGGTTTGAGATGCCGTTCTTGGCGGCGAGATCCTGATAGGTCGTGCCGTACTTTGAGGCGATTCCGGAAAGGGTGTCGCCGCTTTGCACCACGTACACCTGCTCGGTTTCGGCCTGCCCGTTGATGACCGCCATAACCTCGTCGTAGCGCGGCCCCAAAACAGCCTTGCGGCGGCTGCCGTTGCCGTAATCGCCCGCCCAGGTCTCAGCGGCCAGATCCTCGGCGGATGCCGTGAGAATGTGGTTCACGAGCGACTGCACCTCCTGGTAGCGGTCGCCCAGCGCGTGCTTGCGGTCGTCGCCGTCTCCGAACTCGCCAGCGAGCACCTTCGCCGCGAGGTCTGCTGCAGGCGTCTCGTCGATGCCGTGGATAAGCGAGTCGGGATCGCCGTTGGAGCCGCCCACCATGGCCTCCCACTCCGCGCGGGAGATATAGCACTTGTTGATGTCGAGGTTGCCCGCCCAGCCGTCCAAGCGCCCGCAAGAAGAGTACTGGCGGATGGCGCAATCGTAAGCGCCCTCGTGCCACGGCGCGTCCTGGTAGCCAGTGGGATTCATGTCGGCGTACTGCGCCACCCACGTCTTAGCATCGGTGAGGCCCCACGGGAACACGCTCTTGGATGCGTAGATACCGATGCGATCCACGCTCACGCCAAGAAGCTCGGCCAAACGCTCTGCCATGGCCTTGAGGTAGGACGTGTCGCCCCATGCCTTGTTGCCCCGCTCCTCCCAGTCGATGAAGAACGCGGCCTTGCCGACGTAGCCCTTGCAGCGCTCATAGAAGTACTCGGCCTCCGCCTCGGCATCACCTCCGTTGACGTAGTGGTACACGCCGACGAGCTTGCCAAGACCGATCGCCTGCTGGATTTGGCGGTCGCAGTCGGGCGACACGTAGCGCGTGCCCTCGGTAGCCTTGCAGATAACGAAGTCGAACGGGACAGCCGCGAGGTTGATGCCGTTCTGCCAATTGCTGATGTCTATTCCGTTCATTCTATTCAGCGCTCCCTATCGCTATGAAATAAGCCCAATCAACTTGTTCGTACTGTTTGCGGCTCAGCCGCACCACGCCCTCGTAGGGGTCGTGGAAGGTCGCCGCCTCGCCGTCCCATCCGCAAAGCAGGACGATGTGCCCGCCGTAGTTCTTGCCGCCTTCGCGGAGCTGGCCAGTTAGGCTGCAAAACACCATCCAGCCGCCAGCCGCCTCGTCCAAGGCGTCATCGGCGTTGTCGTGGATAGGCGTGTAGCCCAAAGCCTGGTCGTTCGCGTTCATCCAACGGCAGAACTTTTCCATGTCGTTCACGCCGTCCGTGAGGCACGATTCGCCAACGAAGCCCAGCATCTGCGCCGGCGTGCATGCCTGTCCGTAGAGCCATTCCCACGCCATGGCCGCGCACGTGAGGCCGCAGCCGGCAGCAGCCAGGTCTTCGCCTGCATACGAAAGCCCGCCCCAGCGCTCGTCTGCTTGGAGGTAGACGGGCACCTCGGCGGGCTTGTCGAGCGGCTTGTCGTAGATGGTGGGCAAAGGCTCCTCCTTCGGCACCTTCGGCACGTTAGAGGCTATAAGCGCCACGTCGGCGAAGGCGGCGAGCAGGGCCAGCAGCGAGATGGTGGCGGCGATGCGCACGAGGCGCTTGCCGCCCATTCTTAGTTGTCCTTCTTCGGAGTGCCCATGGCGAGCAGCGCGTCGAGCCACTTGTCTGTCACGCCGACCGCCTTGAAGGCCGCATATGCCACCTGCACGCCGCCTACCGCGGCGAAGATGGACGTAACCCACGCCGTGGGGTCAGTCGGCATACCCCCGGCCATGGCCGTCAATGCGCCGCACAGCGCCGATACTGCGATGGCCGTCCAGCGGGCGACATTGCCGGTCATCGCCTTCGTCTTGATAGCCTGCACGATATAGGGCACCACGAGGACGGTCAGCACCGTGAGTCCTGCCTGTATATCAGTCATCTCTATCTCCCTGTCTCCTTGTTGTACATGAGGTCGACTCGGTCGTAGATATGGTCGACCTTCTCGGCCATGCCCTGGCTACGCGCCTGGCTGTGGACCAAGTCCGCGTGGAGGACGTCATTTGACGCGACAACCGACTCCATGAGCGTTTTCATTCCTTCAATCAGGGTGTTGCTGCGCTCCATCTGGGCGGCGATGCGCCCCTCCATTTGGGACCGCTCGCGGTCGCGCTGCGCCCTCTCGTCGACTTCGGCCTGCTTGCGCTCCTCGCGCTTCAGGTCGAGCTCGCCCTTCCGCTGGTTTTGGCGTTTGTACTCCTCAAGAAATTGTCTCCCGAAGTAGAACGCAACGAGCGTCAGGAGCACGCCGCCAAGCCAAGCCGGTCCGTAAGGCGCAAAAAGCTTGAGCACTTCCATCCTGGGCGCCCTCCTTCCGCCTATTCGGCCGTATACTCCTCGCCGGTGATTTCCTTGTACTCGTCGGCGGTGATCCATTTGCACTCGACAGCCTTGTAGACGCGCGCCTTGCTCCAAAGGTCTTTGTCGTAGTACTTCTTGACCTTCGCGAAGTGCTTGGAATGCTCAACGGTTTTCTTCGTAGCCATTACTGGTCACCTCCCACGGTCATGAGCAGGTAGTCGATGTTCGCCGTGTTGGTCTCGGTCTGCGTCGGCTGGGACGCCTGCTCGCGCATCTGTTCGAGCAGCGCCGGGAGGTCGGGCACCTCGCCGTTGGCGTAGGCGGCGAGCGCGGAGGTGTAGGCGAGCTTTCGCGCCTTCCGCTCCACGTGCTCGTCATCGTCGATAACGCCCGCGTCGTGCGCCGCGTCGGGGTCGCCGATCTGCGACAGCAGGTCGCGCAGGGCGTTGACCTCGGCCAGGGTGCCGTCTCGAAGCTCGTCGGGGCGCGGCATGTCTTCCTCAGTGTCCATGCGGACTCCTTCCTTATCGGGGAATGTGCCGCCATCGTATTAGCGCCGTGAGATTGCCTGGCCGTTTGGGCGGGCGCGAAGAAAGAAGGCGCGCCGCAGCACGCCTTCGCTGTCTTGGTTATTTCGTTTTCGACCCGTCTAGGCCGCCGTTTTGAGTTGCCGCCCTTCCGCTATGGCGAGGGCGTTCCGCCCGAATCGTCTCTCGGGCTTGGTTGCATTGAGCAACCCCCCCCGCGAGATTTTCGAACAGGCTGCGGTACAGCGCGTCCATGGCCAGCACGCTGCGGTGCGCGTCCAAGTGAGCCATGCCGCCGCGCCAGCTCTGGTAGCTCTGCTGCACCTGCTCGGGCGTCATGACCCCCTCGGCCACCATGCGGGCCATCTTCTTCAGCTTGCGTCGCTCGCGCGTGATGGAGTCGCGGCACGGCTTCATGACGATGCGGCCCGTTTCGGTGTAGAAGATGCGCTTCTTCAGCCACGTGAAGCCGCGCGTCAGCTTCACCACGCGGGTCTTGCGCGGGTTCAGCGCGATGCCGAGCTTCGCGCACTCGTGCTCTATCAGCAGAAGGCACACTTGCAGGTACTCCTTGGACTCGTGGATCAGGTAGAAGTCGTCCATGTAGCGCCCGTAGGCCTCGGGGCGCAGCATCTCGGCCACGTAGTGGTCGATGCGGTTGGGGTGCGCCACCGCGCATATCTGGTTTGGCTCGCTGCCCAGGCCCAGGCCGACCTCGCCCTGCGCGTCTATCAGGCGGTGCTCAAGGGCGACCACGCGCGGGTCGAGCAGCGCGTCGGCCACCTGCCGCTTGACCGGCTCGT
Source organism: uncultured Collinsella sp. (assembly GCA_902478945.1). Taxonomy (GTDB): domain Bacteria; phylum Actinomycetota; class Coriobacteriia; order Coriobacteriales; family Coriobacteriaceae; genus Collinsella. The sequence goes on along the minus strand of CABSMX010000013.1, from coordinate 25,720 downwards.
GGGCAATGCGCGCGAAGTAGTCGGAGAAGTCGCCCAGCAGTATGTAGCCCTCGCGCCCATGCCGCCGCCAGTGGTCGGCCAGGTGGCGCTTGAGCAGCTTAAGGGCGTAGTCGGTGCCGCGCCCCTTGATGTTGGCGGAGTTCGCGGATACGAGCGTGGGGACTATCGCGGGCACGAGGGCGTTCTGGGACAGCGACTTCTGCACCACGCGCTCGGGGAAGTGCACTGCACTGATGTGGCGCAGCTTGCCGCGCTCCCACAGGTCGAAGCGGATGAAACCCCGGCATATGTCGCGGCCCTCCAAAAGGTCTTGGCGCGATTTCACGGCGTTTCGCAGGTAGTCCTTCATGTACCGCTGCGTCGAGGCCTTCCACATGACGCCACGCGCGGCCTGCTTGGAAGCCTTGCACAGGCTGTTGAGGTCGGCCACCGTCTCAAGGGTGCACGCCTTGACGCGCTCGGCCTTGGCCCTGGCGCGCTTCTCCTCGCGGCGCTTCCGGCGTGCGGCCCGCCTTTGCTCTGAGTTCATAGAAGGCACCCCGCACGGCTTGCAATGTGGCTCTGACAGCCGCTTGAGGTATGGCCATGAAACGCGGCGAAGCCACGGAGCGCCGCGCCATGCAAGCAGCGTCCGGCCACCCTCGCGGGGTGCGTATTTACGGGCTCGCGCCCGATGGTCGCGCCTTCCTTCCTCTCCGCGCTCTGCTTTCGGCCCGCTGGCCTACTCGGTCTGGCAGTAAGGGAATCCGGGGCGGGGGCGAACCCAGGTGTTCGTCGCCGAATTGTAGTTGGCATTGCCGTTGTTGTTGACGTAGCACACGTTGGACGAGGAGCCACCCATGACGGAACGCAGCCACCAATTGTACCGATATACAAGGCGGGACCGCCGCCCATTATAACGAACGCAGGCGCTCTAGCTCGGCCTCGGCCTCGGCTATGCGCTCGTCGGTCGTCTTCTTGCCGGTGACGCGTACGTTCTTGCGCGCGCCCTTGAGCAGTTTGATCTCCTCCTCGACCATGCCCGCCAGCGCCTCGAAGCGGTTGGCGTTCACGGGCAGGCCGATGTCCATGAGGCACTGCATGTCGAGCATCAGCTGCTCGCAGTCGGCTATCGCCAGCGTCAGGTAACGCTTGCGCTCAAGTGCGTTGAACGAACTGTTGGGGTAGAAGCAGTCGGCGCGGTTGACGTTGTATACGATGCTGCGCGCGGTCTCCACCGTGGGGACTGCGTTCAGCAGCCTGTAGGCTTTCGGCACGACCGACGAGGAGGCCATGAGCTTGTTGACCTCCACGCGGATGGCGATGGCCTGCGTGAAGAACTTGTACTCGGACACCTCGCGGTTTCGCTGGTAGACGCCGCTCATGGCACCTCCCGGAAATAGTGGCAAAAAAAACGGCCCGCTGCGCGGGCAGGGATGCGACCGCGCAAGGCGGTCGCATCGAAAGAGAAGTATAGAGCACTCGGCTGGCTAGCCGACGAGGAAGCCGGGGCGGGGGCGAACCCAGGTGTTCGTCGCCGAATAGCAGTGGGCATAGCCGTAGCTGTAGACGTAGCACACGCTGGACGAGGAGCCACCCATGACGGAACGCAGCCACCAACTGCACCGAATTCCGTTCAAGCGGTGCGCGGTATCGCGGAACAGGTCGAACTGGCAGTCGAAGCCCACGCTGTAGCCCTTGGTGCCCCACACTGGGCAGCCGTACACCTCCATCTCGGAGGGCGACCACACCTTGCCGATGTCCTGCCAGCTCCAGCTGTTGGAGTCGTTGAGCGCGCCGCTCGCGCTGTAACGCTCCTCAAGCAGCACGCGCTGGGTGAGCAGGTACTTGGTCAGCCCCTCGGGCAGGCACGCCTCGAACAGCTTCTCCCACGCCTTGAGGTTGCTGTTCAGGTACGGGTTCTTCACGTCTGCGGTGCCCTGGTTGGTGTTCGCAGTGTTCCACATCAGGTAGCTGTCGTTGGCCACGCCGGTGACGGTCTTGGCCACGGCGACGGGCGCGGACGCGATGAACGCGATGTGGTGGCCCTTGGCGCTGTCGCCGCACTGGTAGTACGGGTCGAAGTGCGCAAGCAGGAAGCGCACGGACTGCTGGGCCGCCACGTTTGACGCGCTCACGAGCGGCACGTCGATGTAGTCGCCCACGCGCATGCCGCTGAAGTTCGCGGCCTGCACGCGCTTGTGCAGCGCGTCGTAGATGGTGGCGGAGCCTGAGACCTCGCCCGCGAGAAGCGTTGCGAGCGACTGGCCCGGGTACTTGCCGATTAGGCCCTGTCGGTTGTACTCGGCGTTGTTGAGCGCCGTGGTGGCGTTGGTGCGGGCGGTGTCGTCTATCATCTCGTAGTTGGTGCCGCCCACTGTGAGGATCTTAGCTTGAGCCATTTCGTTTCCTTCTTAAATCAATGTGATGGTATTGCCGCTTGCGGAGCATGTTGAGCCGAACGTTACGGTCACCCCGCTCGCCGATGCCTTTGAAGCCGGGCAGTAGACTGTTCCGCCCATGTATATGAACTGACCTGTCGAGTTCGCCAAAAGCGTTGCGAGCTTCGCGTTCTGGGCACGCAGCTCCACGACGTCCGAGCTTCCTGCGCTGCCTTGCGCCACGGAGTTGGCGATCTGCAACGCCTGGTTCGCCGCTGCGTCCGCACGCGAAGCCGCGCCGTTCGCCGCAGAGGTCGCGTTGCTCGATGCCTGTTGGTCGGCGATATGCTCGTCATGGCGCTGGCTTTCGGCCTTTTTGCGTTCGATCTCGGCGTTCGATCGGCTCGTCTCGTTGTTCTGGCGCGTGGTTTCGGCATTCTTTCGCGCAGTTTCGTTGTCTTGACGTGTTGTCTCGGCGTTCTTGCGCGACGTCTCGTTGTTCTTGCGGGTTGTCTCGTTGTTGCCGCGCTCGGTCTCAGCCGTTTTCCGAGCGTTCTCGTTGGACACGCGCGTCTTCTCTGCCGCTTCGGCGCTTTCAGTCGCGGTGTTGCAGTTCGCCGCTGCCGTCTTGGCCTCTTCGGCGGCCTCCATCGATAGCGTCGACTCGATGCGGAAGATCGAGCCGTCGGTGGTTCTGGCGCGGTCGATGTTGCCCGCATCGTTGAGCAGCAGCGCCGCGCCTTTGTTGGTATCTGCCATCGCACCTCCTTTACTTAGCTAGCACGCCGATCACGATGGCGTGCGGGCCGATTGCCTGGATGATGCATCGGTCGCCTGCCTTGGCTCCCGAGCATGAGGTGGTGTACGGGAGCTTCAGGGATGCCCCCTTCACCGATACGGCCATGGTGGCTCCGGATACGGAATTCACCGTTCCGTAGCACGCCTGCTGGCCGGGAGGGTCGTTGGCGGTCGCATCGGCCATCGCGGCGCCGTATCGGCGCATGGCCGACATGAGTTCATCGCTCATACCTCTTCACCTCCATCTCGATTGGGCATCCTCCCACGAGCGTGAGAGTCGCAGTCCTCACCGCGAACTTGCCGCTGATGCCGGCGCTTGCCCAATCGACCATCACGGCATCGCCGCACGCGATAGGCGCGTACGTCCGCTTGACCGTGACTCTACGGATAGCGCTCTGCTGTGTTCGCAGCATCTCGTTAGCCTTGGCATCGGCGTTCCTCTGTCTCTCGGCATCGGTAGACCCCTCGGGCAGGTCGCTGTAGCTGTACGTGGCCGTCTTGCGCCAACCGCGCGAAACCGTGGAGTAAGGGCTGCTCGGGTCTGAGTCGATGGCCGTGCCACGGTAGAAGGCGTCCTGCGTTTCGTAGTCGCAGTGCACCACGTTGGCGACGCCCGAGCGGTCAAGCTCGTCGACTACCTCGTTGATGAAGCGTGCGCCAGAGCCCTCTCGAAGGGTCATGGAAACGGGCCTGTCCTGCGGCTCCCTATATCTGCGAAGTACGGGCCTTCCGTAGGCGTCCTCGTCGACGGCGCGGAAGCCCGCCACGTCGAGCAGCGCGTTGCACGCAGCCAGGCGCTTCGACAGCCTCATGTCGCCCGAATCGATTCCGAGCGTCCAATCCTGCGCTAGCTTGTAGTCGGAGCCTTCGGCGATCACGTCAGCGAAGCCAGCCGCCTTGAGCAACTTTACGACGTAGGGGACAACCACGGTTCCAGCCGCCACCGTGAATGGGGCATCGAATTCGTCCTCCGCAACCTCCGACAGCCTGCCCGACAGGCCTGCTGTGCCGGTTGAGTTGACGCCGCGTCTGGTCCTTTTCGGCGCTGAGACAACGAAAGTCCCCAGCGCCTCACTGACTGACGCGCCACCGAAGTCGGCATCGAGGTACACCCGCAGCAGATCTGCCCCGATATCGAGCGCCCCGGAGTAATCGACCTGCCCTGTGGTGTAGTCCTTGTCCTGGTTGCGCTCAATGCACCCGCCGTTCTTTATGTTCGTGATTCTCTCGACCTCGTTGCCGCTTGCGCGGTCTACGCGCATGAAGCGGAACGAGGTGAGGAACGGTTTTCCCCAATCAGCCATTTATCGGCTCCTCGAAGACGTTGTGCGTGACGTTGGCCGAACCCTTCCAGATGCCTGCACCCTTCACAGACATGTCGAAGTCCATGGGGCCGTATGCGCGTTCGCCCGCATGTCCGCGCCACCATCCCCTCCACTGCTCGTCCATAATCCGTATGTACCTGTCGTGGCCGTCGCGCTTCATCTCCCATGAGAGCGAGGTCTTTTTGTTCAGCTCGTCGAGCATGTACGAAATGGGCAGGTCGCCGTTCTCGCCGCCATCGGCGAAGTGGTATGTCTCTACGGATCGCTGAGAGCTTGTCGAGTAGTCGCCGTTGTAGTCGAGCACAAGCATGGTCGATGCATCCTGGCCGAAGTTAAGCGCCATCCCGTGCGCGAACACGTTGGCATCGGTCACGGTCTGCGACGAGGTGCCGTTGTCGGCGTACCCGGTGACCTTGTACTCGTAGTCGGTGTTTAGCGGCGGCACGCGGTCGATCGTCTCTTGGGAGTCAAGCACGCCGGATGCTATGACGGCATCGCCGCCGTACGCCACGCGCTCCACCGTGAAGGCGGAGCAGCGGGAGGCGTTGCCGAGCACCAGCGCGTCACCATCGACTGTGATCGTGCCTAGCATGGAAAGCTCATTGCTCACCTCGTCGACCGTCATGGGGCCTACGAGCGTGGTCTGCTCGATCTCGTATGACGAGAGGCCGTTGCGCACCTTCACGTGACACGCCAGCGCATCGTCGTACGACAGCGACACGTCTGGGATGGCCGGTTCCGCCCAGTGCGTCTTGAAGCGGCGCATGGCCGTCTTGGACAGGCCGGAGCCGCCCTTGACCGTGAGCATGAGCAGATAGTCGATGCCGTTGCGTATGGTGGCGTAGCTGCCGAAACTCACGGGCTTCAGGTTCGTGACGTCTGCCGTGGCGACCGTCGCGCCGCCGACCTCTGCGAGCGTGAGCGTTGCCTGCGCGATGCCAGTTTCGTCGGTTGCGGCGACTTGCACCGTGAGCGGCACCGCATCGACGAGCATGCCGTCGGTAGCGGGGGAGGCGACCCAGCACTGCGGGTAGTCGGCGACCGTTATCGCCGCATAGCCAGACCAAGCGCCCCAATCGGCGTGCAGTCCCTTCGTGCGAACGCGAGCTTTCCAACTTCCCTTCGTGAGTGTGACCGATGCGCTTTTCTCGGTCGTGTACGACTTCGTTATCGTCTCGCTGCCGACGAGCTCAAGTTGCGCGGCGGACTGCGCCGAGCCGTCGGGGTGGTTGGGCACCCACGAGAAGGATGCTGCCGACCCCGTTGGCGCAACATGGTCGGCGGTGACCTTCGGTGCGAGAGGCGGCGTGATCGTGGTCACGGAATTCGATTCGACCCACGAAGACGTTAGGCTACCGCGCTTGGCCCTGACGCGGTAGACGATCGTGCCGGCAGGCGCGGAGGTGTCGTGCAGGTCTACCCATGCGGGGTCTTCGCCCTCGGTGGTGGTCGAGACCGCCGCCCACGTATTCCCGTCGTCGCCTGATCGCTGAACATCCCATGCGCTGGCGTACCACCACGCCCCGTAGACGCGCAGCGTCACCTCGGACGCGCCGGCCTTGATGGCATCGATGCGCGAAGGTGCCGACGGAGTTGTGTACGTGGTTCCGCACGAGACGTGCGTGGAGTTGCCGCCCGGGCCGTGGGCGCAAAGGCGGTACTCGTACTTGTGTCCTGCGGTCGTCGAGTTGTCGGTGTAGTTGGTCACGTCCCACGAGACGTCGGCGATGTTCACCCATGAGCCGTCGTCGGTGCGGCGGTCTACATACACGCCAGCCCAGGGGTACGCGCCGTCCATGCCCGTGTAGTCGACGTCCCACGTGATCTTGTGGGATGTGTCGGAAACGCGGGCCAGCTTCGGGTTCTTGGGCGGATGCGGTTGCGAGTACCCGCGCTGGGGAATCCAAGCGTACTCTGTTGCCCAGGCATCTCCGCCGGCGCTGCCGTAGTAGTTGTTGTACGTCTTGCCGTAGACGTGGATCTGCACGGAGCAGTTCCAGCCGCTGGCTCCGCGCCCGACGTCCACGGTGAAGGTCACGGCGTCGCGCGTGGCCCAGTTGCCGTAGTTGTTGAGCAGCACGTCGCGCGACCTGTAGGTGACGCCGTTGACGATCACGTCGTAGTGCGTGCCGTACTGTGCCGCGTACTTGTCGTCGAGCGCGGCGGTGATTGTTATGCGCGAGGTGGTGTCGTTGACCGTGCTCACGCCGTCAACGGAGATATAGCCGCGATACCAGCGGTTGCGCCCCGCGATCTGTATCTCCCTTGTATGGGTTCCCATTGGCTACCTTCCCGACCCTGCGGACCGCTTGGCTGCGGAGACCAGAACGTCAACCGCCTGCATGATCCGCTGGTCTGCGTTTACACTTCCTCCATTGACCGTGACGTTGTAGGTCGTGCCGGCGGCACCTGCCCCGGCAACGGCAACCGACGGAGCGACCGTGATGCCCGAGCCGATAAGCGAGCTCGCGGAGGCTAGCGCCGACGTGATGGCGGAGTTGACCGCCCCCGTGCCGCTGCCGATGCCCTCGGCCCATCCCTCCATGAGCGCCTTGCCCGAGTAGGTTGTATAACCGTGGCCGCTGAATGGGCCGCGCTTTGCGGGCGAGAACGGGAAGAACGAGCGGATCTGCGAGACGGCGCCGGACACGGCGGAAAGGGCGCCGCCGATTGCGTTCTGGATGCCCTGCGTGAAGCCGTTGATCAACGCGCGACCGGAACCGACGAGCCACGACCCAGCGCCTGCGAAGAAGCCCATTACCTGGCCGGGGATGCTGGAAATGGTGTTCATGAGGCTCCCGATATGGCCAGACACAGCGCCGACGAGCGCCGAGAAGGCACCCGTCACTGCCGCGTACACCTGCTGCGCCGCGTTCGCCATCGTAGACACCATGGTCGAGAAGTACCCGGCGATCGAGGAGACGAGGCCGGACACGAGCGAGAGCGCTGAGGACACCAGCGAGCCGACGAACGCCACTACCGCGTTCACGCCGCCTGAAACGGCGGCGACCACGGTAGCTATCCCGCCGCCGACAACGGATACGATCGAGCCGATGAACGTGGTAACCGCAGTCACGAGGCCGCTCACGACCGACATGACGAGGCCAATGGCCGAGGCTACGACGGATGCGGCGTTTACCACGACCGAGATCACCTGGCTTGCCACCGTTATCACGACGGACACGATTGAACCAACTACAGACAGCACTGTCTGGATTACCGGTATGAGCATCTGAGCCACGGAGAGCACTATCTGCATGCCGCTAGCCAATATCGGCAGCACGGCGTTGGCGAGGTTTGCGAGCGCCGTGCCGATAGACGTGATTGCCGGCATGAGCGCAGCGCCCACCTGCGACACGAGCGGGCTTACCGCAGCGAAAAGCTGCATGGCGATGCCGATGACCTGCGAAATGATCGGGACGATCATCGCGAAGGCGTTGTGTAGCACGGGCAGGATGGCCTGGCCGACGTTCAGCAGCGTCGAGCCAAGCTGCTCTATGACAGGCCGCACGGCGCTGAACGCGCCGACTGCGCCAGATGCAAATGACGCGATGGCGGGCAGCATCTGCGATGCAAAGTACGTCACGAACGGCGACACCGCCGAGATGATCGTCGTCATGGCTCCGCCAATAGTCGAGACGATGGTGTCCCAGATGCCCGGTATCTGCTCGCCAAGCTTCCCGAAAGCGGACTTGCACGTGCCTACGACGGATGCCGCAGCGTCGGCGATCGCTTGGAACGCCCCCGTTATCTGGGAAGCGTCGACTGTCGGCAGCTGTATGCCAAGCTCAGCCAAGGCTCCTACGGCGATGTTCCAAGCAGTCGCGAGCGCTTCCGAGAGCACTGGGCCAAGGACTGGGCCAAGGCCAGACAGCACAACCGGGAACGCCTCGACGATTCCCTTGCCGATCTGCGCAACCCTCGGAGCCACGTTCGTAGCTACCGCGCCGATCGACTCAAGCAGCTGCTGCGTGAGCTGCGAGAAGTCGACGTCGTCGCGCCCGAGTCCGGTGATGAAGTTCTCCCACGCGGCCTTCGCCATGCCGATGGAGCCGCTGATCGTGGTAGCGGCCTCCTTGGCGGTGGTGCCGGTGATGCCCATGTTCTCCTGCACGGTATGGATGGCCTCGACCACATCGGCATAGCTGTCGATCGTGAGGTCGGCGTTCTTGCCCTGCTCCTGGCGCAGCTTGTTGGCATCGGCGATAAGGCGCTTCATCTCAGCCTGCGTGCCGCCGTAGCCGAGCTTCAAGTTGTCCAACATCGTGTAGTTCTGCTTCGCAAAGCCTTGGTAGGCGTTCTGCACGTCTGTCATGTCGGAACCCATCTTGTTCACGTTGTCCGACATGTCGCCCATGGCCATGTTCGCGTAGTCAGCCGCCTTGGCGACATCGCCGCTGCACGACGAGACGAGCGAGGCCGCGAAGCTCGTGGCCTGCGTCATGTACTGGTTGGCGGACATTCCGCATGTCTTGTATGCCTCTGCGGCATAACCTTGCAGTGTCTGCGACGCGGAGCCGAACAGGGTGTCGACGCCGCCAACCAGCTGTTCGTAGTCTGCATATGCGGAAAGGGCCGCGCCGCCAATCGCGGTCACGGCCCCTGTGAGCGCTGTGAACCCGGCCACCGCCGCAGTGGCGACTCCCTTGGCTACGGTTCCAAGCCCTGTCAGGATGCCCGAGGACTTCTTGGCCCCGCCGTCGATGCCGACGGTCATGGAGTCGCCGAAGGCCTTGCCTGCGGCGTTGCCCTGGCTGCCGAACTCCTTGCCGATTTTGCTCGCGAAGCCATCCATCGACGGCATCAAGGACACATAGGCCGACCCGACACTAGTCGCCATCTTCCCCTCCTATCCCCAGGATCTTGTCTATCTCTTCCTTGGCTTCCAGCGCGTTCGCGCGGTGGCGCTCAAGCTCTGCGAGCTGCGCCGGCGTCTTGATAGGCTCGGGAGGCTCCGCGCTCCTGTCCTTCTTGTCGGCCATGCCCCAGGCGATGCACCGAAGCTGGTGCTCGATACGCCAGAGCATGTAGTCGGTCGTGCTCCACCTGAGTTGCGGGTACTGCGCCTTGGCGAGGCGCGAGTTGTCGGGGAGGTGCTGCCAGAGAAGCGCCATCCGATCGAGGTCTTCGGGCGCTCCATCCAATGGCAGGGCTATGCCGTAGAACTGCTGGAAGTCTGCTATCGCTTCGCCGCGCCTGTTCTCGAGGTCGCTGGCGAAGCCTATTAGTTTTTTGCCTTTGCAGCCTCGAATGCCGCGTCGCACAGGCGGCGCATGTCGTAGGAGGTGCCTCCGAGCGCTTCGATGTACTCCTCGTCGCGGCCCATGAAGATGCGCTCCATGGCGTCCATCATCCCCGCCGGGTCGGTTTCGCTTCGGGCGAACTGCTTCACAGTCTTGTAGGACTTCAACTCGTCGAGGTCTGCGGCGAACTCGCCGTCAACGCCGTCGACGGAAAACTTGATCTCGGTCATCTGCATTCCTCCTAGGCGCTGGCGGTTTCGGTCGACTCGATGTAGTCGTAGCAGGTGTTTCCGTCGCTATCGACCAGGTACTTGAGCGTGATCTGACGCCCGGCGATCTCGCTCACCGCGAGCTTGAGGTCGTCAAGCTCGGATAACTTGGCGGAGGGCACGACCTTGCGCCAGCGGCGACCGTTCTTGAGCACGAGTTCGAGCACGATCGACCACGCCTCGTCCTTGTTGCCGTTGTGCTCGACGGTGATAACGCCATCGAGGTCGGTCACGTTTTCGGCGCCATACATGACCTTGAGTGTTTGCGCCTTGATCTCCGCGAGCGTGAGCTTCGCAGACTCCACGCGCGAGGTCGTGGCGGAGTCCATGAGGTCGCCGTTCATATCCTTCAGCTCGTTGGCGTCGGTCTCCTCGGACTCGGTGTAGCCGTCCTCGGAGATGAAGCCGAGATTGAGGAAGGCTTCGGCGAGATTGGTCTTGATGTCTGTGGGGAGGGTGGTGCCGGTCGGAGCCACGAAGATGTATCCGCCCTTCACGCCCTTGGTGGACGAGACGTTCTTGGTCTCGTTTTTCTTGAAAAGTGCCATGTCGGCTCCTATTCGCAAATGGTTACGTTTACGTTGGTCTGGTATCGGCGCTGGCGGCTGTCTGGGTCGTCCCAGCGGTACGTGTCTCCGCACGTGGCCTCGAACACGCACTCCTCGTCCATGAGACTCGGCACTGCGTGCTCCACGGCTTCGGCGATCTCTGCGGCGCGTCTGCGGGTCTTCGCCCATGACTGCGCCACGAGCTGCACACGGTTGATGCAGCCGCTGCGGCTAGATCCGGTCTGCGACACCGATATGAACTCGCTGGGCCTGTCAGCTGGTACGTCGAGCACGGCCTCGATGCCGGTCTCGTCCATGAGCCGCTGCGCCACCATGCGCTCCACGTCCATCACTCACCGCCTCCGAACATGGATCTGAGGCGGTTGTGCTTGCGCTCGCTCGCATGGGCGTGCGGAGTCGCCGTGGTAACCACGAAGCCGTTTGCGAGCTTGCCCTTGAACTTGCGGACTATGTAGCCGGCACCCTCGCCGGGGTGCCGGGAGAAGGACGAGTTGCACGATGCCGCTGCGGCGTCTGCCTTCTTCTTAAGAAGCGTTTGCACCGCGCCTGAGTTCATAACCTCGGCATAGCCGCCGCGCTTCCAGCCCTTCCACTCGAACTTCACCTTGCACTTAGCCATCGGTGCGCCCCACTTCCACGGTGAGGTTCCAATCGCCTGGGGTGTTTTCCGGGTCGTAGCGCTGCGGGTCGCCTATGACGCGGTACTCGGTGCCTCGAACGTTCACGCGGCACCCCTTGAGCGATGCGGTGAAGCTCTTGGGGAAACACAGCGTGTAGGCGACCTCAGTGCCATCGGGGCGCGATGCGTCGAGTTCCGACGTGGCCCCCGGGCATACGACCACGCCCTCTATGGCGGTGTTCACGCTGCCGCGCTCGATAGGCTCGCCGAGCGAATCGAAGTCGACCACTGGTGTTGTGACCGTCACCGATTCGGTGCTTATGAGTCCCATTCGGCATCACTCCCAACCGGTTGGAGCGCCCCGATGCGCTGGTCGAGCAGCCCGAGGCGCTTCAGCTCCGTCTTTCCCAGGTACATTTCGCCGAGGGCAGACCCGTACGACACGCTGGCCGTGTAGCCGCCTGCGCCCTGGCTGTACTGCATGGCACCCGCCAGAGCTGCTGGCGCAGACAAGACCCTGTTGACCACGAGGCAGCACACCGCTGCGGCAGATCGGTCGAAGGCGGCTACCTTGCCGCGCTCGTAGTCGCCCACGTTTGATTCGTAAGCGCTCATGAGCAGGTCTGACGCGTCTGAGAGCAGGGTCGCGGCGCGTGCCTCGTCAGTCGGGTCGCCGTACCTCGCCCTATAGTCTTCGATGGTCGCTAGCGGCTCCATGCGCCTACTCCTCGCTGGCAGGCTCTTCGGCCTTGCCGGAGTCAACCGGCTTCGCGGCATTCTCGCCGGCCTTCTGCTCGGATGCCTCGGAGGTCGCGGCCATCATGCCAGCGTCGACGAGGCACTTGACCACCTTGGCGATGGTCGGGTTCGCACCAGGGTTTGCGGCCTGTTTGGAGATGCCGACAGGCTCGCCGTCGGCGGTCACGAAGCAGACGTGCTGCGGGAGGATCGGGGATGCCCTGGATGCGTCCTCGACGATGAACTTCTGCACAAGGTTCGCCATGGTTACCGCCCCCTAGGCCGTCTTCAGGATGGCGAAGGCCTTGGGGTCGAGAACCGCGTAGGCAAGGACTGCCTCGGTGCGGTACGCGACCTGGTTGTATCCCTTCAGGTCCTGACCGGTGTTGTCGGGGTCGCCGTACTCGATGATCTCGGAGGTCATGTCGCGCACCATGCCCCACTTGATGGTGGAGAAGTCGCCCATGATGCCCGCCACCTTCGGGTCGATCTTGCAGCGGCGACCGTTGACGGTGCCGGAGGTCGCGGCGGGGATGCCGTCGATGTTGCCGACGTTGAGGGACAGCGGGATCTCCGGGTAGAGGCGCTGGCCGGTGGCGGGAATGCGCAGCTTGCGGAGGTCTGCGGCGAACTTGCGGGAGAGCGCGAAACCGTTGATGTCGTAGTCGATAAGCGCGTCGGCCAGCGCGTCGATGTCGTCGACTGCGGATGCCGAGGCGGTTACGGCGTTGGCCTCTGCGGTGAGCGCGGTGTAGCCATCGAGCGCGGTGCCCGTCTTGGGGGACACGGCGTGGTAGACCACGTAGTCGAGCGCTCGGCCGATCGCGGCGGTCTGGTCGGCGATGATGTTGGTCACGATCTCAAGCTGGTTGTCCTCGTCGGCCCAGCGCAGCTCGTCGGAGACGCGTGTGGTCGTGACTACCTTCACGCGCTTTGCGACGATCGGCGTGGTGGAGACCTCGGAACCGCTCTTCTTCGCGCCCTCCGCAACTACCTCGGCCTCGGTTGTCGGGTTGAACACGATGTAGGTGGTGTCGGAGAACGTCTGCGGGGTGCTGGGGGACAGCGCCGCGATGGTGGAGGTGTCCTTTGCCTTGTTGATGATGGAGGTCACTACCTTGTGCGGGAGCTTGACCTTGCTGGTGTCGTTAGCCATTTCGGCTCCTTACTTGTCTCTAGTTGTTACCGAGGAGCTGGCGCGTGAAGTCGCGCAGCTCAGATTTGTCGCCGTCGCTCGGCTTCGGGAAGCTTCCTGGCTTCTCGACCTTGGGCGCGGGCGGCTTTTTGAACGCGGCGAGCATGTCGTCTGCCCACTTGGACATGCTTTCCTCGTCGTCGCCGACGATCAGGCTCGCCGGCACGCCCTTCTCCTGCGCGACCTTGGCCGCGATCTTCGACCGCTTCTCTTCCTTCTCCTTGTCGTCGAGCCTCTTCTTGAGGTCGGCGATCTGGTCTTCGGCGGTCTTGTTCGCGTTGTTGGCCTCCTCAAGCGCCGCTGCTGCGGTTCTGTTGGCCTTCGCCTTCTTCTCCCACTCGCGCGAGTGCTTCTTCTCGGCCTCGTACAGCGCCTTGTAGTCGACGGGCGGCTCCTGGTTGGCGCCATCTCCGCCTTCTGCTCCCGGCACTTGCGTGGGTTCGTTTGCTTCTGCCATGTCGCGTCCTTTCCCGTGCCGTGCGGCACGCCTGAGCTGCCGTGCGGCTGCTCAACGGTCATCAGTTGGGCCGTGCGGCCCGTCCGCGACAGTTTCTTATGAGCGTGAGATTCGGCATGAAAAAGGCCACCTGTAGGTGGCCCTTGCTGTTTTTTGCGGTTATAATCTGGTTAGCCAGCGGGTTGTTTGACTCACCTATAGAGACATGCAGCCGCTGGCTATTTCTTTATTCGCAGGAGTTTCCCATCGTGCCCGAGCATCCTGACCTCGCTGATGTGATAGCGGGCCATGTACTTGCTGATCCACTTTATCGCCTGCTCGTCCGTCACCTTTTCGTTCTCGCTCACGTCGACGACGGTGAGCTTCACGCCATTCTTGCCGGGTATTGACTTGATGTGAGACTTGAACGTGTTCTCAGACCCAGCTCCGTAGATCGTCTTGATTTCGATACCCGTTGATAAATCCGCTCGGCTAATCGTTGTCTTCCCATCGGAGTTCGGTGCTGTCAGATGCGATTCGTCTTCCCAGAACTCCGCCTTATAGCCAAGCGCGTTCAACTTCTCGGCGGTAATTCTTTCGCCGGGGTCTTTCTTCCAGCGCTTTAGCTTCTCGCCTTTCACGGCGGAGTCCGTAAACTCGATGCCGGAATGTTCTCCCGATGCGTACCACTTCGGATCGCGCAGTTCGATCTCCTCGACCATGCGCTTGTTCACGTACTTGTCGAAAGCCTTGCCGGCCTTGTTTCCGTGGGCCTTGATGTACGCCTCTCGCTCCGCGTCGGGCATGGCGTCCCATTCCGCCCACAGCCCGTTGCGACCGCCCAATGTGTCAAGGCACTCGTTGAACCTGTCGTACATGCCGTCGGGGTCGTAGCCCCTGACCTTTGATCCCTTGCCGAAGCTCGGCACGACGCGGCAGTCGCACTTTGGGTGCGAGTGGCTTGCGGCCTCCTTTGTCTTGTAGTTGAAGCCGAACGAGGAGAGCATGAGACAGAAACCGCACGTCTCGCCAGACGGCACGCGTGCGTACCTCGGTTTCGCCGGGTCTTTGGAGACGTTGTGCGCCACGCACATGTTCGCGGCCTTGCGGATCTCTGCGTCGAGGCGGCGAACGCACGCGGCAACGAACATGTCGGTGGCTCCCTGCTTCACCACGCTTGCCATGAACGCCTTCACCGAGCCGTACGTCGCCTGGGGGTCGCGCAGCGACTCGGCGACGGCGGCGTACTTTCCGGGCGCTTCCTGCGCCTTGCGCACGGCGTCGTAGAACTCGGCGGCGCGGCCAGCCGCAACGGTGTCGGCGTAGTAGCCGCAAGCCGTCTCGATCACCTCGTAGGCCGCCTCTCGCAGCGCCGCTATGTCGCCGTTCCCGCTCGCCTCCCAGTCGGCCACCAAGCGGGTGAGCGCGTCGCCGGCTTGGCGCTGCGCCATTCCAGATAGCGCGTTGATCTCGTCCGTAAGCTCGTTAAGCAGGCTGCGAGGTATCTCCGCCATCCTCGCCCTCCTTCGGCTCGAACAGCGAGGCCACGGCAGCGCTCGCCTGTGCCTTCTTGTTGTCGCTGTTGATGCGCTGGATCTGCTCGTCTGTGTAGTCGAGCATTTCGAGCATCACGTCGGAGTTGGCGAGCTTCGGCAGACCCTGCACCTGCTTCAATGCGGCGTCGGACAGGCTCACGATTGACGGGTAGGCCGGGGACATGAAGCGCGGGTTGAGGTTGTAGCCGGCATCGCGCTCGGTCTCGTAATCCGTGCCGTTCGCCACAGCGAGCGCCATGTAGGCCACGTTGCGCAAAGCGTTGCCATTCTCGCGGTTGAGGTTCTTCGCATCGATCACGAGCGGTTCGAGCGATGCAGCGATGGCATCCGAAGAGGATGGGTTGTCGTTGCTCACGCCGAAGAAAGACACCGGAACATTGGTGACCGCCGACATTTGGCATGCTAGCTGGCGCAGGTACTCGGTGAGCGGCGCCATCTGCAACTGGGCCGACTGCCACACGGTCGGCGAGTCTCCGTCAGGGTCTTTGGTGATCTCGTTGACCGCCCCCATCGACGCGTCGTACTTGTTCTGCCCGTTGATCATCTTCTTGTATGTGCCGAGCAGCCAGGTCTGCGGCAGCGTCGCGGCCTCAGACGCCACCTCCATGCGGGCGCGTTGGCGTATGGCGTCGTCTGTGATGCTCATGACCGAACGGCTGATGCGCGAGGAGCCGAACGGTCGCTCAAGCGTGGCATCGTAGGGCATAGGCTCCATGAGACAGCGACCCATGCCATGCTCCATGTAGTCGGCCACCCAGTGGCCGCTGCCGCGCGTAAGCACCACCAGCGCGTCTTCTGTGAGCAGGTGCACGACGGTCGGCACGCGCTCGGTGTCACCTGGCATCTTCTTCGACTCGGCCACAACGAGACCGGCCTTGATGCGCTTCTGCGCGTCATCCCAGATTGCCGCCGCTGCGGTTGCCGGGTACGCGGAGATGATTGGCTTGCCGCCGCCGTCCGTGACAGTCCAGAAGCCGCAGCAGTGCTTCAGCTCACCGATAAGGTTCTTGCGGTAGAGAGCTTCGAGCTGGTTGTCGGCACATATGTCGCGCAGCCGCATGGTAACGGCATCGTCGTCGGCAGTGAAGCCGTTGAACACCGAGCGATCTGCCAGGGCGTGCACCGCCTTCTTGGGCCAGTCAACGCGCGGGTTGATCTTCTTGGCGAGGGCTTTCGGCATGGCGATGCCTAGGTCTTTGACGCCGACGTGTCCGAGGTAGTAGTCCTCCCGCAACATGTTGCGGGATCGGTGGGTGCGCCACGTGTCCATAAGCTCGCGCACGAGCGCCTTGTCCTCGTGTCGCAGGCCTTCCGCCGCCGCGACCTGTCCGGCCAGTTCCATGTTCACTGCTGCCATCAGAAGCTTGCCTCCTGTTTACGTCTCGGGTCTCTCTTGGTTGTCCTCGCCGCCCATAGGGCCAGCGATGCGCTTTCGATCGGCGCTGACGAAGAGTCGGGGCCGTCGCCGAAGCCCCAGCCGTCGCGCCCGATGTCGCGCTTGATCGACTTCGTTGCGGAATCGTCCAACGCGGGCGATTCGATGTGGCTCGTCGTCCCGGCGTTGACCTCGTCGGCCAGCATCGTCGCGGCGGCCTGCACGATCGCGGTGCTGCCCATGACGATCGCCGACTTCGGCATCCTGCCGTCCAGAAGTCGCTGCTTCAGCGCGTCCGCTCCGCTCTTTCCGTCGATGCAGACGCACGCGATCTCCTCGCGGTTGCGCAGCAGCATGTCGGATATGCCGACAGTGCCGCCCTCAGCGCCCATGAGGTCGTAAAGCTCGACGTAGGAGCCGGCACCGCGCTCTGCCTTCGCCCAGGACACGGCAACGCGCGACCCGTCGGGCGAGAACTTCACGCCGAACGCGAGCTTGCCTTCCTGCATCGGCCCCGCCGCCTCGCACGCCTTCCACTTGGCGCTCGAAAGCGCGTATGAGTCGGCTCCTCCGATTGGGCTCCACCAGCCAAGGCGCTCACGCGCGAAGACGTCGGGCTGCATCTGCTCGGACTCGCCGCGTACGGCCTCTATGTCGAGGATTGTGCCGAGAGACGGGTTGTACTCGAACCATCGCGACTCGTCGTGCACGTCGCCGATCTCTGTAGCGCCCCACTCGATCCATCCCATCTCAGACCTGCCGTTGTGAACGTCCTCGTGGAGGTCGCGGAACACCGTGCCAACGTTGTCGGGGCCTGGCGGCGTGCCCAGGTAGATCGTCTGCGGGTTGTGCTTCGACCCTGCCGAGATGGCGGGCAGAGAAGCCGCCTGCTGCTTGGCCGTAAGCTCCTGTGCTTCGTCGTAAATGAGCACGTCGTAGGTCTTGCCTCGCGCCAGCGAGTCGGTGCGCGTGGTGAAGCGGATAAGGCCGCCGTTCTTGAGCTTGATGGCCTGCTGGCCGTTGGTCTTGCGCACGGCGAGCAGCAGGGCGTTAAGCTCAGGCTCGTCCTCGTCCTCGAATGGCCTTGAAAGCTCCTGGAACATCTGGTCTGAGGTGTCGCCGTGCTGGCATGTGTACAGAATCTTCTCGCCGTTGAGGGCGCCGTGGAAGCAGCGGGCGCGAACGTCCCAGCTCTTGCCGTTCTGTCGCGGGATGGATATGCCGATCGAGCGCAGCAGATACTTGTCGC
Source organism: uncultured Collinsella sp. (assembly GCA_902478945.1). Classification (GTDB taxonomy): domain Bacteria; phylum Actinomycetota; class Coriobacteriia; order Coriobacteriales; family Coriobacteriaceae; genus Collinsella. The sequence goes on along the minus strand of CABSMX010000013.1, from coordinate 7,988 downwards.
GTCCATCGCGGGCGAGCATGGCGTCGAGCAGGTGCGGCTGCCACGGCAGCGGGTCGCCGAAGTACGCGGATGCCAGTTCTGCCGCCATGGGGCCGTCCCCGTCGAGCCTTTCCGGGATGTTCGCCTCGTATGTCGGGGTCTGCCTCGCCTGCATCACGCGCCTGCCGCCTTGGCACGCGCCTCGCGGTCATCGAACATGAGCGTGAGCAGCTTGCCGTGGGCGCTCGCGGGTCGCGCCTGCTGCACCGTGACGTTGCGGGCCGACTTGGACAGGCCGAGCTGGTCCGACAGCGCCCTGATCTCGGTGCTGGCCTCCTTCAGCACGGTCAGCGCCGGATTCTTGCGCATCATCTTGAGCCGCTTGCCGCCCTTGCCCCTGATCGGCTTGTATGCGGTGGCGTCGAGTATTTCGATCTCGTTGCCCTCGAGGGCCATGGCCTCGCGTGCCTGGTTCGCCACGGCGTGCCAGTAGCAGAGCAGCGCCAGCGTCGGCGCATCCTCCTGCGCGAACGTGCGCCTCGCGGTCAGCTGCTCCCAGATGGCGGCTTGCACGGGGTCGCTAGCCACTTCCGGCGGCATCTCGATGTTCTCGGCCATGATTCCCTCCTTCTTCGCGGGGAATCGTAATGGCGGCGTGAGATAGCGAAATCGTTCGGAACGGGCGGGGGGAAATCGGCCCTAGGCGGCCGGAGTGGCCTTCCGACCCGGGGGAGGGGCGACCGCCCCGCCTCTTTTCGGCGGCTTCGGCGCTTGGGGCCAAAAGAAAGGGCGCGACCGCCGAAACGACCGCGCCCCTATTGGTGCATTGCTATGTTTTCCCTCAGAACAGCCGCGTGCGGCGTATCTGGTACTGCTTGGCGTCGCCCGGCATCCTGTTGCCGCGCCGCTGGTTGCAAATCCTGTGGGCTGCATCCACGTTGGAGTAGTCCAGCGGGCTGCCTCCCCTCGACACGGGCAGCAGCTCGTCCACCTCGAAGCTCCACGGGTCGCCGCTCGGCAGGCTGTAGTCTATCGGCTGGCCGCATATGTGGCACGGCCTTCCCTCTGCCCTCAGCCTCGCTCTCAGCTTGCGCCTTGCGTTGCCGTTGCGGTTGCGCGGGTTGCCGCTCATACCAGCATCGCCGCTATCCCGCCGATGCACCACACGATGCCGTAGCACACGAGCAGCACCAGGAAGAGCATCACGAGCATGGACACGACAGCACCGGCTGCATCCATTAACTTCTTGTATCCCATGTCATCCTCCAATGATCATGCGGGCCAGCGATACCGCCGCCCACAGCGTCAATCCGTCTATTAGCAGGGATGCCGCTATTATGAGCAGGCATCCCCGGTTGCATCCCGGGCGGCTCATTCGTCCCACCTTATCGTTCCGTCGTCGTATTCGGCATGCAGCCACGCCGCGTACTCCTCGAAGGACGCGAACTCGCCGATGCGGCGCGAGTGCTTCGCGCACCTCGTGTGCGGGTCGACCTCGTCCACGACTATGAGCAGCGGCCACGTCATCATGCGCACACCCATGCGCATGGCGGCCTCAGGCGAACCGAAGTAGCGTTCCCAGTTTGTCAATCTGCCACCTCCTACCCGCAGGCGAGCAGGGCCAGAACCACCAGCCCCGCCGCCAGCATGCGGATCACATAGAACTCAAGGGCCAGCACCGCCAGCAGCAGCGCCACGGCGAAGGCGGCTAGGGCTTGAAGTGCTCGCAAGTGATCTCGCCCCCGTCCCTCATGTGGCCGAGCGCCCAGTCCACGGCCTTGTTTGCCGTGTCTGCCATCGTTCCGCCCGCAAGCTCCTCGTTGGCGATCGCGGCCTCAAGCTCAAGGCCGCACACGCCGTCGTCTCCGTCGGTGCCCTTGAACCACGCGCAGTCCCAGCACGGGTCTGGCTCCTCCTGGTTCCACGGCGCGTTCGGGTCTCCCTCGTAGCAGCCTGGCGGCAGGTTCCAGCCGCTGTGAGGCTCGTATCCGACTATGCTCAAATCAATCACCGTCCCAAACGCCATCGGGGCGCATCCTCGCCATGGCGAGCAGCTGTAACAGCGCCCGCTTGGCGTTGCCCTCGGTGGCCTCCCAGTAGTCGTCGGAAACATCGTCGCCAAGCCTCAAGGCCGCTGCTTTGAGCATCGGTATCGACTCGGCCCCGGTCTTCCCGTAGATCTCGCGGATGCCGCGCTCTCCCAAGCAGTGGTAGTGCCTGGCGTAGTTGTAGGTCACGTTCAGCCAAAGCTCGGTCGTGCCTCCCAGGGCGTATGTTCCGCCCGCCATGAGATGCGGAGAATCGACCTCCAACGTCTCGTGCGTCACGGGGTCGCACAGCCTTATGTCGTAGCTCACGAGGCCCCATCTCCCTTCGCTTTCCTGCGGCGAACTTGGTCGTAGTCGATTTCGTCGCGGCACTTTTCGCAGACCTCGCCGGCTCGCTTTTTGTTGTCCTTCCAAAACTCGCGCGGGTAGCTCACGAAAAACGGGTTGCGGTGCGTTTTGCCGCATCTCGCGCACATCCATTCATACGGGTCGTAGCTCATGCGATCTCGCCCGCCTCTGCCATGGCGATCCTCTCGCCGATCCATCGCATCACAGGAACGGCCATGCTGTTGCCGATCGCCTTGTAGCGTGGCCCGTCCGGGCACTCGTCGGCCGGCTTGCCGCGATAGGGAATCTTTGTCCAATCATCGGGGAAGCCTTGCAGCCGCTCGCACTCGCGCGGCGTGAGCCTTCGCACAACCATGCCTCCTCCTTCCTCGCTGAAAAGCGTCTGAGTGTTGCTGGTGGAGAGGGTGAGCGACACTTCGTCGCTCACCAGCGCTCCCTTGCCGCCGCCCGCGCATCCGCAGCGGACGAGCAGCGTGCAGGCGCTCACAGGCACACCGACTGCGCGTCGCCGCCAACCTTGAGCGTGCCCACCATGTCGTATCCGATCGCCGTGTTGGCGTTGAGGTCGGCCATCGTTATCGGCTCGTCGATGGGGTACACGGCCGGGTTGTGCCAATCGGCGGTGAGCGTGGGGGACTGCTCCGGTTCCGCGCCTACTCCTCCCGCGCCTGCCCCTTGGTGGTACTTGAAGCCTGCGCTACGAGGGCTTCTTCCAGCCTCTTCGGCAAGGCTCGCCCTCTTTTCCGCGCTCGATTCAAGATCCCCTCGCATGCTCTCCGGCTCAATGAGTACTTCGACGGGGGGGCAGGCTCCAAGACGTCCGACAAGAAAGAGACGGCGGCGTCTTTGGGCCACTCCGAAGAACTGCGCATCGAGTACGCGCCACGCCAGACCGTACCCGAGCTTGTCCATTTCGGACAGGAGCTGTCGGAAAGCCTCCCCATTCTCGCTTGAGAGCGCTCCCGGGACGTTTTCCCAAAGAAACCATCGAGGACGTATCTCACGTACCGCCCGAATGTACTCGAACATGAGTCCTGACTCACCTTGCAACCCCTCCCGTTTGCCCGCGATCGAGAAGGACTGGCACGGGCTGCCGCCCACCACCAGATCCACCTTGTTGCGGTATTTCTTCCAATTGGCCTTTGTCACGTCGCCGACGTTCGGCACCTCGGGGTACCGCTCGGCAAGCACGGCGCTGGGGAACTCGTCGAACTCGGCGAAGCACACAGGCTCCCAGCCCAGCGGCTCCCATGCCACGGTTGCGGCCTCTATGCCGCTGAAAAGCGAGACGTACTTCATTGGTGCGCCCCCAATGCTTGCTCGACGAGCATGAAGAAGCGGCGCTCGGCGCTGTCCGACGGGTTGCGCTTGCGCATGTCGGCAATCTTCAGCAGCTCGTCTTCCTCGTAATAGGTGGCGTCCCAATCGACCTCGGGCCAGTCGTAGCAGGAGCAGTGCCAGCCCTCCAGCAAGATGTAGCCTTTGTCGTAATAGTCGTCGCTCCCATCGCCGGCGTAGATCAACATGTAGCGCTCTTCGCTGTAATCAGGCTCGCTTTGAGCCGCGCAGATGATGCGCCACGGCTCGATAGTTTTCGGCGCCTCGATGGCCTTCATGACTCGTCACCGTCCTCGGCCTTCGGCGGTTTCTGCTCGAATCGACACCACCTGGTTCCGCGCACGTCTATTGCAACGAAATTGTCGTAGCGCTCGCAGCACGTGCGCTCCACGTGGTCGAGGTATGCCCCGCTGTTGCACAAGATTGTCACGCTGTTGAGGACCTTGAAGCGCGAGTGCACGCATTGGGTGCACGGCGGTGTCTTGGCCTTCCTAATCTCCCTGATCGGGTTTTTGAGCTTCATCGTAGGCGCCTCGTTCCTCTTCGCTTGCTCATCGCTCCGCCTTCTTCCCGCTCAAGACATGCAGCACCCATTGGGCTGGCACCATCGCGCAGCCGTACACGTATTCGCCGCTCGGCGGCTCGGAGGGGTCGAAGGAGAGTCTGTCGGCGAAGAAGCCGTCGTCGCCTTCCATGTCATAGAGGTCGATTCGGCTCGAAAGAGCCCGGCATTCGTCAACGAGCTCTTCGATTGTTTCGGGGCGCTTCTTTTCACTCGTCATCATCTTCTACCTCCTCGCTCTGCTCGTCGGCGCATGCCGAGCCGTCTATCAAGCCAGCCAGGCGCATGAACAGACTGCGCGGATTGGGAAAATCGTCCTCGCCCGTGGCGATGGATTGAAGCCTCGCCCACCACTCGGACAAAGTCGCGCCTTCGCCGTAGACCGCATAGTGGCGAAGCTCTTGCGCAATCTCCCTGCGCTCTTCGTCGTTCACCGTGCTGGCCACCTCGTCGATTGGCGGCACGCGTATATCGCTCATTCGGCCACCTCCACACACCCGGGGAACCGGCCCCGAAGGTCGAGCACGGTCCCGTCTTCCAGCAGCGCGAAGCACTGGTAGCTGTCGTCGGTCAGCGACTCGACGATCGAAAGCGCCTCGGCCTCGTCGTCGGTCTTGGCGAGCAGGATGCCCTGGCGGTAGGCGCTCGCGTAGCTCTGGCAAAGCGAGCGCTCGTAAATGCGTATCATTCCTGGCCCGCCTTCCACTCGTTGACCAGTTCGTCGTACTCCTCTCGGAACTCAGGCTCGAAGTAGGTGATGAACTCGCTCTTGGTCATGCCGCAGCGCAGGCTTGAGTAGCCGACGTGCTCGATGCACCAGTCAGAGAACGGGATGATCTTGCCGCCGTCGTCAACGCTCGTGCTGTAGCCGGTGCCGTCGCGGTAGAGCTTACGGCGGCCCTCCTTGCGGATGGCCTGCTCGACCTTCGAGGCATCGCGCTCGCCGCGCTCCATGAGCTTGCCGCGCAGCTCCTCTGTCTCGTCCTGCGCCTGCTCAAGCTTGCCGCGCAGCCAATCGCGCTCAGCCCGCGCCTGTTCCAGCTGATCGAGCACGTACTGCTCGCATGTCTTGATCTCCATGGGTCATATCCCTTCTCGTATCATCTCGTTGCCGTCACGGTCTGTGATCAGCCAATATCCGTATTCGTAGAGGTCAGGGCTGTGCGGCTCGTAGACCTGCAACAGCTGGCCCGTCCACCAGGCCTCCTCGTAGACCGGATGCCGCCAGCGCCACTCGGCCTTGAGCCGCGCCCCGCCGTGGAACTTGTCGTGGCACCCGGTCGTCCCGCTGCCGCAGAGGCAGAACAGCGGGCTTCGCAAGTCCCAGGCGCCGCACGGCGTGACCAGGCGGAACGTCTCGCCCCAAGACCGGTGCGCCACGTGGTGCACGCTTCCGGCACGCCTGCCGCAGACGCAGCACCGGGGCGAAAGCGCCTCGTAGGCCTTTCCGTGGGTGTAGTGCGCCCCCAGGTGAGGCTTGCCGTAAAGCTCGGCTCGCTCCTTGGGGTAGCCGCGAAGCACCCCCGCATCGAGGATCATTGCAGCCTCCCGTCCGGGCCATCGAAGTGCTCGACCCTCGCGCCGCCCCTCAGCCGCGACACTATTGCCTTCGCGGTGTCGGGGTCTCCCTGCTCGGCAAGCCTGCGCACGAGGTCGCTCGGCTTGTACTGCGTTGTCACCAGCGTGGGCAGCATCGCGGAGTAGCGCTGGTCAATCAAGCTGAAAAGGCTGTCGAGCACAAAGCCCGTTGGCCTGCGCTTGCCCAGGTCGTCCACAATCAGGTAGCGCACCTCGGCGTAGCGCTTGAGCGGGTCGCCGCCGTCGTGGAAGCTGCGCTGGATCTCGTCGAGGATGCGGTACATCGGTGCCATGAGCACCGACCGCTTGCCGCCGGCCAGGCGTTTCACCACGGCTGCGGCGCAGGTGGTCTTGTGAGTTCCGACGTCTCCCCAGAGGTACACCCACTGGCCGCGCTTCATGCACTCGGCGATCTCCGCAGCCAACGGGTGGTCGAGGCTCATGTAGCGATCGGGCACGCCCGCCCGCTTCCAGTCGTGCATGGCTCTGTCGAGCGCAGCCTTGCGAGCCGCCTCGGCCTCGGCCTGGCGCTCCTTCTCGCGCTCGGCCTCGGCGCCTGCGCAGCCGCACTGCTCGTAGCCGCAGAACAGCGTCCGCCCAGCGAGCCGCGTGGTGCGGGCCTTGAGGGTTGCGCCGCAGTGCGGGCACTCAGTCGTAGGCCGAAAATCCATCGTCTGGCACCTCCTTTGCCATGCCGTTTTTTGGCTTCGAGGTACGCACCCAGTTGCGCACGGAGGCCTTCCAATCCTTCATTCGCGATTTGCCGACCATCCAGCCCTTCTGGGCGTAGAAGTCGACGAACCGCTCTGGGTCGAAGTCGGTCGAGGCGAGGTCGATGCCCTTGGACGCCGCATAGGCGGCTGCGTACTCGGCTACCTCTTCGGGAGAGGGGGCGCGGAAACGCGCCGCACTCGCTTTTCCCTCTTCCTTAATTCCTCTTCCTACTTCCTCTTCCTCTTCCTCTTCGCTTGGCCGTTTGCTTTCGGCTTTGCTTGCCAGCTCGCTTGACGTTTTGCTTCCGCTTTTGCTTTGCGGTTTGCTTCCCGTTTTGCTTGGCCGTTTGCTTTCGGCTTTGCTTGCGTCGTTGCTTGACGATTTACCGCCGTTGCCTCCCGCCACGATGCGCGAGCGGGAGGTTTCCATGACGGGCCGTATGGCCGTTAGCACCGCTTCCTGGGTGTCGGTGCGCGGCTCGGGTTCCTCGCCCGTGCGCAGGTACCGGACGATCATGCCGATAAGCTCGTCGCCCTCCCTGCGGTTGCGCAGCCTAAGCGGCCCGTCTATGAGCGAGTCCAGTACCTGCATGCCGCCATCGCCCCTAAAACGGGATGTCGCCGTCGTACAGGCTTTCCTGGGCGGGCGGCATGGGTGCTTGCTGGGGTGCCGCCTGCGGGGCTGGCTGCGGCGCGTACTGGGCGGGCGCCTGCTGGTAGCCCTGCGGTGCCGCCGGGGCTTGCTGGTAGGCCTGCTGCGCGTTCCACTGCTGGGGTGCCGCCTGCGGGGCTGGCTGCGGCGCGTACTGCTGCTGGTATCCCTGCGGCGCTTGCTGGCCCTGCTTCTGGCTCATGAGCTCGATCTCGTCCACGATCACCTCAAGCTTGGATCGGCGCTGGCCGTCCTTGTCCCAGCTCGAATAGCGCAGCTTGCCCTCGATGGCCACCTTCATGCCCTTGTGCAGGATGCGGCCCATGCTCTCGGCGCGGTTGCCGAACATCGTGCAGTCCACGAAGTTCGGGTAGTCCTCCCACTCGCCGGTTTGCTGGTTGCGGCGGCGGTCGTTGACGGCCACGCCGAAGCCCAGAACCTGCATGCCGCCCTGGGTAGCCCGCAGCTCGGGGTCGCGGGTCAAGTTGCCGCTGATGTTCACTCTGTTGATCGACATTTAGTAACTCCCTTCGCCCGTCCCGTTGGACCAGGTGCGCTTTATGTCCTCGTCGACGGTTCGGATCTTGAGCTTGTACACGTTTATCGCCTCTTGGCTCGCCTTGTAGAGCGCTTCGGAGCAGTCCCTGCGCTGCTTCAGCTCTGCTATGTCCTCCCGGCCTCGGCAGAGGTCGCTTATCACCGTCACGGGCGTTCCCTTGGATCTGTCTCTTATACACATCTCCGAGCCCACGAGACTACGCTGCATCTCG
>CABSMX010000012.1 GCA_902478945.1 uncultured Collinsella sp. | reverse complement strand
AGTCCCTTGCGGCGTAGTTCTTATTTAAGCCGTCCAGGTTTTGGGGTGCAGTTCAGAAAGCCGTCGGGCGCGTTTTTGATGTATCGATTTTTAGCCGAGGCAAGTCCAGTTGACGGGGGTCGAGCCGTGCTGCTCGAGTAGCCGATTGGCTGCCGAGAAGGGGCGCGACCCCATGAAAGCGGGGAGTTCTGCCGTGGCACGGTTGGCCGAAAGCGGTGAGGGGTGCGTGGAGGCCAGGCAGAACTTGCCGGTTGCCTTGCCCGCGCCGGTCGCGGCGAGCTTGCCTTCGACCATCTGTTGGGCAAAGCGGCCCCATGCCAAAAAGACTACCGGCTGGGGCAGCTGACAGCAGCGTTCGATAACATAGTCAGTCAGGGTGCTCCAGCCCAGCTTGGCGTGCGAGTTCGCGGCATGCTCGCGCACGGTGAGCGTGGTGTTGAGGAGCAGGACGCCCTGTTGTGCCCATGGGGTTAGGTCTCCCGTGGAGGGAATGGGGCAACCCAGATCGGCTTTGAGTTCCTTATAGATGTTGCGCAGACTCGGCGGCAACTTGGTTTGCGTCGTGGGGACCGAGAACGACAGCCCCATGGCCTGGTTGGGCCCGTGATAGGGGTCCTGACCCAAGATGACAACCTTGACCTGGTCGGCCGGCGTGTAGGCGAGGGCATTGAGGATGTCGTCTTGTGCCGGGTAGATAGTCTGCTCGGCACGCAAAAGGGCGATGCGCTCGAGCAGCTGGTTCGTAGTGTCACGTACCGGCTGCGGTGCATCGCCCAACCAAGTTGCTATGTTGCGGTTGCGAGTTGCGGTGTCCATGGGGCTCCTTTATGGCAGATGCTCTGTTGGTATCTATTGTAAAGGCGCACCGGAGACCTTTATGCCGCGGCTGCATAAGGAGTGGGGACTACGAGACGCGCTCGGGCGCTCCTGCCATACGAGCCTGTCCATGCGCGCGAAGGCGCGGAAGCTCGACGGTTGCCACCATGACGCCGGTGAGGATGAGAGCGGCGCCAAAGAAGGCGATGGGGCTCAGGACCTCGCCGACCAGGAAGAACGAGAAGACGGCGGAGCAGACTGGCTCGAGCGAGAAGGCGAAGCCGGTGGTCTCGGCGGGCACGTGGGGCTGCACGAGTGTTTGGGTGATAAAGCCATAGGCAGAGCAGATGAGTGCGAGTGCGACGACAACGATGATCTCGCTCGGCGTGCCGGGAAGCGTGAAACCGCCAAAGGTGAATGCGGCGATACCCGAGAACAAGCCTCCGAAGCCCAACTGCCAAACGCCCAGAGCCAGCGGGTCGACATCTTCGACAAAGCGCTTCGCCACAATGATATGGCCGGCATAGACAAAAGCGGAGAGCAGCATGATGAGCGCGCCCGGGTTCAGGCTGGTGAAGTCGGCGCCCGAGAGCAGCAACATACCGCAGGTGACGATGGTAGTGCCGACGAGCACTTTGCGTTCGGGGGCGCGGCGCAGCAAGGCGGCGTTGGCAAACGGCACGATCACGACCGTCAGGCTCTGCAAAAAGCCGGCAGTGGAGGCAGAAGTGAGGCTAGAGCCCAAGCACATGCAGGTGAGCTCGGTTGCCATAATGGCGCCGATGATGGCGGCGCGGACCATAAGGTCGCGGTTGATGCGGAAAGCGCGCTTGTGGAAGAGCAAAAGGCAGGCCACAAAGGCGATGATGCAGCGCAGCGCAACGATGCTCGTGGCGTTCATACTGTCCATGCCGATCTTCATGAGGGGGTACGAAAAGCCCCATGCGACGGGAACGGAAAATGAGAGCGCGATTGCTTTTTTGCGATCCATGGGACTCCTTTTGTTACAGAACGGTTTCCAAAAAAGGATTCTGCTCCCAGATGTGGATGTAGTAAAGCGAATGTATCTTCAGTATGATTAAGAAATACTAATGTTGGCAGAAAAAGCCCTGGCAAAACGTTTTACAGCTACATCGATGTGGAGGCACGATGGCATCGCGGTATCAGATTGTTTGTATGGTGGTCGATTGCGGCAGCCTGAAACGTGCGGCGGACGAGCTGGGCTATACGCAAAGTGCGGTGAGCCAGGCCGTCAAGGCGCTCGAGCGCGAGCTGGGCACCACGATTATCGAGCGCGGCAAGCAGGGTGTGTCGCTTACGCGCGACGGCAAGCAGTACCTGCCGTATTTGCGCCAAATCGTAACTGCCGAGGCCGAGCTCGAGGGCAAGCGCCAGGAGCTGCTGGGGCTCTCTTCGACTGATATTCGTATCGCGACGTTTACCAACGTGAGTCGTACCGTGCTGCCGCGTGTGATCCGCGACTTTGGTGCGCTGCATCCTGGCGTATGCTTTACCCTCAAGCAGGGCGATTACACGCGCAACGCTCAATGGGTGCACGACGGCGTGGTTGATTTTTGCTTTACGGCGCGTGGGTTTACCGCAGGGCTCGAGAAGCGCGTGGTCTATCACGACGAGTTGGTGGCATTGTTGCCGGCCGCGCATCCGCTGACGGCAAAGGAAAAGGTGACACTTGCCGACCTGGCGTCCGAGCCGTTTGTGCTGCTGGATGAGGGCGAACAGAGCCTGGTGCTCGATGCATTCGCAGCGCATGGGCTGTCGCCGCACGTGACGAGTGAGGTGACCGACGACTACACCATCATGGCGATGGTGGAGGAGGGCCTAGGCGTGAGCATGCTCTACCGTCGTACTGTGGAGGGCATGCGAGCCGATATTCGTGTGCGGTCCATCGTGCACGCTCCCTCGCGCGACGTAGTGGCGGCCTGGCGCAGCTGGGACACCATGCCTATCGCCACGAGGCGCTTTATCGACTATATGAGCTCACATATTGTCAATTAATGACTGGCGTGGCGTTGAGTGCGGTGTTTAGCGGGCTGTCGCTTTGGCTTGGGTGGCGCGATAGGTGCGTGCCGGGTGGCAAAGTAGTACCGCTACGACCATAAAGAACGCCGTGGTGCCCAGACTGATGGGGTAGACCATCATGATGTTCGCAAAGGTGCGGAAGTGCGGGAACACGCAGAACACCCAATAGAAGCGGATGCCGCAGACGCAGATCATGGTGATGAGGGCGGGTGTGAGCGAGATACCAAAGCCGCGCAGGTAGCCTGACATGTTTTCGTAGAACATGCTAAAGGCGTACGCCGGGAAGATCGAACACACGCGGATATAGCCGATCGAGACGATGTTGGGATCGCTGTTGAAGAGCGACAAGATCTCGCGCCCCAGGCCGACAATAACGATAATCGTGGTGAGTGCAACGATACCGCCTTCGACCAGGCAGACCTTGAGCGTCTTGGTGCAGCGGTCGATCTGGCGGGCGCCGTGATTTTGTCCCACAAAGGTAGTGCAAGCCTGGCTAAAGCTGTTGAGCAGGTTGTAGCACACGTACTCCAGGCTCATGGCGGCGCTCGATGCCGCCATGACCTCGGTGCCCAGGCTGTTGATGGCAGACTGGATGATGATGTTGGCGACGGCAAAGACGGCGCTTTGGATGCCGGCGGGCAGGCCGATCTTGACGATGCGCTTGAGGGCGACGGGGTCGATAGCTAGGTCGCGTAGGGTGACGCGGACGACGGAGTCGGTCTTGAGCAGACGGATAAAGAGCGTAGCGGCGCTGACGGTGTAGGCGATGGCGGTGGCGATGGCGACGCCCGCGACGCCCCAGTGGAGTACGGGGACAAAGATGAGGTCCAGGCCAATGTTGAGGACGGTGGACACGGCAAGCGCCTGCAGCGGCATGCGGGTGATGCCGACGGAGCGGAAGATCGCAGCCTCAAAGTTGTAGAGCAAAATCGAGGGCATGCTGAGCAAAAAGACGCGTAGGTAGAGCGAAGCGAGCTGCATGGTTTCGGCGGGAACGTTGAGCGCGGCGAGCATGGGCTCGGCAAAGATCTCGCCCAGCGCGATGACGACAAAGCCCACGAGTGCCATTAAAATCGAGGTATGGACGGCGCGTTTGACCATGTTCTGATCGTTGCGGCCGATAGCGTTGGCGATGACCACGTTGGAGCCAAGCGACATGCCAATAAACAGGTTGAGCATAAGACTGGTAAGCGGAACATTGGAGCCGACCGCCGCCATGGCGAGGGTTCCCTGGTCGCCCGAGAAGTTACCGATGATGACCGTGGCGATGAGGTTCGACAGCTGCTCCAAGATGCTCGTGGCGGCCACGGGGAAGGCGAACAGGGGAACATTGCGCCACAGCGATCCGGTGGTCATGTCAATGTGCTTAGATGCGGTGTCAGCCATACGCTCTCAATCTCTAATATGCTCTTTCGTGCTCATTTGCGCAGACGATGATACTCCTAATCGACTAGTCATTGGGGACGTTCTTAAACGAGTAGTCATTCAAGAACGTCTCCAATGACTAGGTGGGGGAGGCGTGCGACAATAGTGGGCGTTGTGTTGTTCGCGCTAAGGAGTTGCCATGTTGTTGTGTCCCGTATGCCATGAGCCGTTGGTGGACGACGAGCGTGGTGCTGCATGTGCGGGCGGGCACCGGTTTGACCGTGCACGCGAGGGCTATCTATATCTACTGCGCTCGTCCAAGAGCGGCGACTCCATGGGCGATCCCAAGTCGCAGGCACGCAGCCGTCGCGAATTTTTGAACCGCGGCTACTACGCGCCGCTGCGCGATGCGATGGTCGAGCTGGTGCGCGAACGAGCTCAGCGGTGCGCGGCTACGTCGGACAAGCCGCTGGCCTTGCTCGACATTTGCTGCGGCGAGGGCTACTACACCAGTGCCATGGGCGCGGTGCCGGGCGTGGATGCTTACGGTTTCGACCTGGGCAAGGAGATGGTACGCCTTGCCGCCAAGCGCGGCGATGCGACCTACTTCGTGGCCAACATGAAGGACATCCCCGTGGCCGATGGCACCTTCGATATGGTGACCGAGCTCTTTGCTCCCTTTAACGAGCGCGAGTTTTCTCGCGTGCTGGCGCCCGAGGGTTCGCTCTACACCGTGGTGCCGGGTGCCCGTCATCTGTTTGGGCTCAAGGAGGTACTCTACGACACGCCGTACCTTAACGATGAGAAGCTGCCGAAGACCACCGAGCTCGAGTTGGTCGGAACGCGGCGGGTGTCTGCGAACATTACGCTCCAAACCCAGGCCGACATCGAGGCGGTGTTCCAGATGACGCCGTACTACTACCGCACGCGCCCTGCCGATAAAGAGCGCCTGGCAAACTTGGACACCCTTCAAACCGACATCGACTTCATCATCGCCGAGTACCGCCACAGCTAACAACCTGCCAAAAAGGGACAGGTTTGTTTTGGTAGGTTTTGTCTGGGCAAACGTAAAGGGCCGACCGCGGAGATGCGCGATCGGCCCTTTTTAGTTGCTTGGCTGCAGAGGTTATGAGAAGCGAGCGCTTACAGGCGGTCCTTGTTCTCGGCCTTAACGGCGTGTGCCTGCTGAACAAAGAACAGGTCGTAGACCACGATGACAAAGGCGACGATATTGACGGAGCTGCCGCCGAGCGCGGGAAGCGTGAGCGCGGCCTGCGCAATCGTGGCGATTGCGGCAACGATGCCGAGCTTAAACGCACCATCCACCTGCGAAGGCTTGTTGGCGCCCTTGATGCCCGCAACGCCCGCGGCGAGATCGATGAGGCCCTTGGCGACCAGCACGACCGCGGCGAGCATGGCGTTCGACCCGTACGTGGAATCGAGGTTGCCGGTCGCGATGCCGGCGATTCCAATGACGAGACTGGCGATGCCCAGAACAAAATAAATCAGGGCGAGGATTTTGAGTGTCTTGCGAGCGGCGCTCATAGCTGGTCCTTTCGATGCGGGCGCGGAGAATCTGTCGCGCCCAGGTTGCGGCACATATCGTGAAGCACATTGTAGTTCAACGGTGCGATGCATGTGTTTGAAAGCGTCTCTTGCCTGTACGGTCCAACCTTTCAAAAAGGAAAGCCAGCTGTAAGGCAAATCGATGGCAGCTCATGTACGGCGCTGCGATGATGAGGCCGTGATAAGAAGTGGGTCTTAGGAGGAGTCATGATGTACGGAGCAGGGCAAGTGCATGAGCCGCGGTCGTTGGGAAGGCGCATGGGTGATTCTGTGCTCGCTGCCGTGTGCACGGGATTGATGGCGGTGCTTTGCATTGGGATGCTGTGGGCCATGTCGCATGTGGGACAATAGCGGACGGTTGGGTGCCGACATAAACGGCGCCCCGCGTATTCGTTTGTTTGTTAAGGAGTGTCCATGGGCGTCGTCGATCCCTTTTTTGTTGCTCGGGCCGCGGGGCTTGAGCTGATCGGGAAGTCCGAGGGCCTCACGCTCACCGACGGCACGATGGAGCTGCGTGCCGATTTTGGCCGCATGCTTCCGCGGCTCAAACAGGGCCGTCTGCAGCAAGAGCTGTTGGTAAATGCTGCGCGCGCAAAAGGCATCGAGCGCCCATGGGCGATTGATGCCACGGCAGGCTTTGGCGAGGATTCGCTGCTGTTGGCGGCCGCGGGCTTTACCGTCGATCTGTATGAGCAGGATTGCGTGATTGCGGCGCTCCTCAAGGATGCCTTGGATCGCGCGGCAGATGATCCGGCGCTTGCGGCTGCCGTGTCGCGCATGCGCTTACACGCGGGCGAGGACAGCATTGCCGGCCTTCGCCATGTAGCTGAGCTGATCGGGCGGGGCGAGCTCACCGCTCCCGACGTGGTGTATCTGGACCCCATGTTTCCCGGGCGCACCAAGAGCGCGGCGGTTAAAAAGAAGTTCCAACTCTTGCATCATCTGGAGCAGCCGTGCGCCGATGAGGAGACGCTGGTCGAAGCTGCGCTTGCGGTGCATCCGCGCAAGGTCGTTATCAAGCGGCCGGTGAAGGGCCCGCTGCTTGCCGGCGTTAAGCCGAGCTATCAACTTGCGGGCAAGGCCGTTCGTTACGATGTTTTGGTGCCGCCGCGCCCGTAGCTTGCGCGCGATAGCTGGCGCTCCGTCAATGCCGTGCCGATGCGGCGCCTATTTCCAAGGGTGCGACGTCAGGTGCCATCCACCGCAGTATTCGCATTTGTAGCAGGCCAAACCGCGCCGCCCGCGGTTTTCGCATTCGGCCATAACGGCCTCGGCCTCGGCGCGTGTGTCGTAACGGTTTTTGCGCCCGCACGACTTGTAGCGCCAGGCCTCATCGCGCTCGGCGTCCAGGGCGTCGCGGCGCTCGTCTTCGCGCGCAAACAGGTCGCTCATACCGCCGCCGGTGGCAGCGCTCAAAAACTCGCTTTTTGCCTTTGACCAGGCGGCTCGCTTTTTGCTTCCCATCTGCATCGCGCCCCTCTCCAAACGTTGGTATCATTGCTCAACCAAAGTGATACCAATAAACGTAAGGTCGCCGCGTGATGATCAGAAAAACCCTCGATACCGACATTCCCGCCGTCATGGCTATCTATGACGTGGCCCGCGCCTTTATGCGCGCGCATGGCAACGCCACGCAGTGGCCCGAGGGCACACCTTCTACCGAGCAGCTAGCTGCCGATATAGCCGCCGGTGGCAGCTATGTGTGCGAAGTCGACGGCCGCGCGGTGGCGACGTTTGCCTTTTTGCCGGGCCCGGACGAGTGCTATGACGTAATTGAGGACGGCCAATGGCGCAGCGACGCCCCGTACGCCGTGCTGCACCGTGTGGCGTCCGACGGCACCGTGCACGGTATCGCGGCCGCGATGTTTGCCTTTGCCAAGGAACGCATCGACCATCTGCGTATCGACACACACCAAGACAACCTGCCCATGCAGAGCGCCATCGCCAAGGCCGGGTTTAAGCGCGCCGGTATCGTATATGTGTCAGACGGCACGCCGCGTGTCGCGTTTGACTGGCTGCGCGAGGCATAAAGGCTGAGTCACATACCAGCGTTTCACCGAAATGAAAATGGCCCCGAGTGGGGCCATTTTTGGTAAAACGCGTTGTTGTGGGGTTCGCATTGTTACCGCCCCGGATGAGCCAGGGCAGACAAAAAGGGGAGGTGCCGGCTTTCGCAAGGCGCGAACCTACGAAAATCGCCGCGCGGCAACGCGGGGCGATGAGCTCGGTCGGGGGATAGGGCCCGCTTCGCCCGCCGGCCCGTAAATTGTATCATCCAGTGTGGAGCGTGAACGCCCGTTGCCGCGTGCGATGGGCTTGTAATAAGAGGAGAGCCATGTCGAAGCAAGCGGTCGTTGGAATCTTGGCGCATGTCGATGCCGGCAAGACCACGCTGGCCGAGGCCATGCTGTTCAACGCGGGTCGCATTCGCAAGCGCGGCCGCGTGGACGATGGCGATTCGCACCTGGATACGAACGAGATTGAGCGCGAGCGCGGCATTACGATTTTCTCGTCGCAGGCCGTGTTCGACCACGGCGATACCCACGTCATGCTCGTGGATGCGCCCGGCCACGTCGATTTTTCTGCCGAGGCGGAGCGCACGTTGCGCGCGCTGGACTACGCGATTTTGGTTGTGGGTGCCAACGATGGCGTGCAGGGACATACCGAAACCCTGTGGCGCCTGCTTGCGCGCTATGACATTCCGGCGTTCATCTTTATCAACAAAATCGATTTGGAGAATCCCGGCCGCGATGCACTGCTGGCGCAGCTCGGGCAGCGTCTTTCCGAAGGCTGCCTGGACGCCAACGAACTGCTGGTGGGTGGGGCCGTTCAGGAGGACGCTGCTGCGTTGGACGAGGCGGCGCTCGAGGAGTTTTTTGAAGCGGGCGAGCTTTCTGTCGC
Organism: uncultured Collinsella sp.; assembly: GCA_902478945.1. GTDB lineage: Bacteria > Actinomycetota > Coriobacteriia > Coriobacteriales > Coriobacteriaceae > Collinsella. The sequence goes on along the minus strand of CABSMX010000012.1, from coordinate 22,386 downwards.
AACGCTGTCGCGCATGGTTGCCGAGCGCAAGCTCTTTCCCTGCTTTGCCGGCTCGGCGCTCAAGGACCAAGGCGTGGACGAGCTGCTGGATGGCATATGCGCGCTGATGCGTGAGCGAACATGGCCCCAGGAGTTCGCCGCGCGTATCTACCGCGTGAGTCGTGGAGACCGTGGCGAGTGTCTTGCCTGGGTCAAGGTGACGGGCGGTGTACTGCGTGCAAAGCAAGTTGTCGAGGGATGTTCTGGCGCCTCCACTTGGGAGCAAAAGATCGACCAGGTGCGCATCTATAACGGCGAGAAGTATGAGCTTGCCCAAGAAGTTGCTGCTGGCGGTATTTGTGCCGTGACGGGTCTTGCGCACGTTCGCCCGGGGGACGCCCTGGGCGCGGAGCCCGCGGGCGATGCGCCCGTCATTGCGCCGGTCCTCACCTATACGGTGCTGCCGGGCGAATACGACGTCCATGCGGTGTTCAAAGCGTTGACTGAGCTGGCGGACGAAGACCCCATGCTCGGCGTAAGCTGGAATACGCATCTCGAGCAGATTCACTTGCAGTTGATGGGCGCCGTGCAGCTCGAGGTCGTGCAGCGGGTGCTGGCCGATCGCTTCGGTCTTTCGATTGCGTTTGAGCCCGGCGGCATTCTCTATAAGGAGACCATTTCGCAGCCGGTCGAGGGCGTGGGCCACTTTGAGCCACTGCGCCACTATGCCGAGGTGCATCTGCGCCTGGAGCCGTTGCCAGTGGGTTCGGGCGTGCAGTTTGGCACCGTGACCTCGATCGACGAGCTCGATCTTAACTGGCAGCGTTTGGCACTCACCAACGCCATGGAGCGCGATCACCTGGGCGTGCTGACCGGCTCGCCCATCACCGATGTGCGCATTACGCTCACGGGCGGCCGTACGCATGTCAAACACACCGAGGGCGGCGATTTTCGCCAGGCCACGTATCGCGCGATTCGACAGGGACTCATGCAGGCGCGTGAGGCCGGCGCGGCGGTGCTATTGGAGCCGTGGTACCACTTTGAGCTCGAGGTGCCGGGGGAGTGCGTGGGCAGGGCGTTGTCAGACGCTACGCGCATGGGTGCCGAGTGCGAGCCGCCGACGATGGCGGGCGACCGGGCGAATCTTGTGGGCCGCGTGCCGGCATCCGAGGTGCAGGATTACGCGCTGGAGGTGGCTGCCTACACGAGTGGTCGCGGACATCTGTACCTAGAGTTTGCCGGCTATGCGGCTTGCCATGATGCCGAGCGCGTAATCGAGGCTGCCGCCTATGAGCCCGAGGCCGATCTGCCCAACACGCCCGACTCGGTCTTTTGCTCTCACGGCGCCGGTTACACGGTCAAATGGTATGACGTACCCGCCGCGGCGCACGTAAAGGTCGACCCCGCCACCTTCCGCCCTTGGCGAGCGGCGGACGCCGAGTTTTTCGGCCATAGGTGATAGAGGGTCAGTTCCTTTGTCGTATGCTATTGGTATAACTCGGTATAAGTTGGTATAACTATTACCAGCGTTTGCCAATCCGAGGAGGCCGACATGAATCCAAATCCCTTTAAGCCCACGGCTGGCAAGCGGCCTCCGATACTCATCGGTCGCGAGTCGGTCATCGAGGATTTTGAGGAAGGGCTCGATAACGGCGCCGGAGCGCCGGGCAGGCTCATGCTCATTACGGGAAACCGTGGCTGCGGCAAGACGGTTCTCCTGCGGGAGCTGCAACGTCTAGCCAATGAGCGCGGATGGGCGGTTGTCTCCGATTCCGCTTCGCTTGGCTTATGCGACCGATTGGCCGATGCGCTTCGCTCGAATAAACCCGTTGTGACGTCAATGGAGTTCGGTCCGTCGTTTGGTCGGATGTCGGTCGAGGCGGCGCGGGCAAAAGGCGAGACGTTGCGCGGGTTAGTCAACGAACGCCTCAAGAAACTCGGGCCGGGAAAGGGCATACTGTTTGCGATTGACGAGGCGCAGTCTGCGTCCATCGAGGAGCTGGCGGCTCTTGCCGTTCTCTATCAGCAAGTGCTCGGAGGTCAGGATGCTACGGGATTGCCCGATAGCGACCAGCGCGGTCTTGCGCTGGTGTTCGCTGGATTGCCCAGTATGATTGATGACTTGCTCGAAGAGCCGAGCGTGACGTTTTTGCGCCGTGCCCAGCAGCGTACGCTGGGGGCGATTTCTTTGCCCAAGGTGCGCGATTCATATATCCAGACGGTCAAAGACGCTGGTCTTTACGTTGACGCGGAGACGGCGGATCTAGCGGCACGCAAGAGCATGGGGCATCCCTATATGGTTCAGCTGGTGGGCTATTACATGTGGCGCTCTGCTGTCCGACGCAACTCGCAGGTCATTGAAAGGTGCGATGTCGAGGATGGCCATGCGGATGCCGTCTCCGAGTTCTACGAAGCGGTCGACGCGCCCCTGTATTATGGATTGCGCAGCCCGCAACGCCTCTTTATCGAGGCCATGGCGGTTGACGAGGGTAAACCGACGCGTATGGCGGATATCATTGAGCGCTGCGACCGTACTCAGAGTTGGGCGAGCAAATATCGCGCAAGCCTGATTCGCGAGCGCGTCATCGAGGCTGCCGGATACGGTCTCGTCCGGTTTACCGTGCCCATGCTGGGCGAGTACATTCGCGATCGAGTTTTATGGCATGAGTAGGGTGATAAAGGTGACGGAACAGAAGATGAGCCCGCAGGCTATCGAGGTGCGTGGCGCGCGTGTCCATAACCTTAAGGACATCGATATTGATATCCCGCTGGGAAAGCTCGTGGGTATTGCCGGCGTGTCGGGTTCGGGCAAGAGTTCGCTGGCACTGGGGGTTCTTTATGCCGAGGGCTCGCGTCGCTACTTGGAAGCACTTAGCACCTATACTCGACGTCGCCTGACGCAGGCCGAACACGCCCAGGCGGACGAGGTACTGCACGTGCCGGCGGCGCTCGCGCTGCACCAGCGTCCGAGCGTGCCGGGCGTGCGCTCCACCTTTGGCACCATGACCGAGCTCAACAACAGCCTGCGTCTGCTCTTTAGCCGTTGCGCCCATCACGTGTGCCCGCATTGCGGGGCGCGTGTGGAGCCAAGCCTCAACGTAGCGGCTGGCCTGTCGCTCACGTGTCCGACGTGCGGCCGCGAGTTCTACGCTCCGAGCGCCGAGGACCTTGCCTTTAACAGTGGCGGTGCATGCCCCACCTGTGGCGGCACCGGTGTCATGCGCGAGGTGGACGAGGCGAGCCTGGTGCCCGACGAGTCAAAGACTATCAACGAGGGTGCGGTCCTTCCCTGGGGCACGCTCATGTGGGATCTGATGAAGCAGGTGGCAGGCGAGATGGGCGTGCGTACCGACGTGCCGTTTAACCAGCTCACGCCTCAAGAGCGCGACATCGTGTTTCATGGTCCGGCGGTTAAAAAGCACATTCTTTACGTTCCCAAAAACGGCGAGGGCGCCACGCCGCTCGACTTTACCTATTACAACGCCGTCTATACCGTTGAGAATGCGCTCGCCAAGGTTAAGGACGATAAGGGCCTCAAACGCGTTGCACGCTTTTTGCGCGAGGGGCCATGCCGCGACTGTGGCGGCACGCGTCTCTCCGAGGCTGCGCGCCAGCCCCAGGTGCGCGGTATCAATCTGGCGCAGGCCGCGGCCATGACACTGGGCGAGGCGATTGAGTGGGTGCGCGGGGTGCCCGTATCCTTGCCGCCCGAGATGCGGCCCATGGCAGCGGATATCTGCGATTCGTTTTTGAGCGTGGCCCGTCGTCTGGTCGACCTGGGTCTCGATTACCTTTCACTCGACCGCGCTGGTGCCACGCTCTCCACGGGTGAGCGCCAGCGTGTGCAGCTCGCCCGCGTGGTGCGCAACCGATCGACGGGCGTGCTTTATGTGCTGGATGAGCCCTCGATCGGCTTGCATCCTGCCAATGTCGACGGCTTGGTGGGCGTGATGCGCGATCTGGTGGATGACGGCAACACCGTGGTTGTTGTCGACCACGACACGCGCGTGCTGGCGGAAGCCGACTATCTGGTCGAGATGGGCCCCGTTGCCGGAGCGGGCGGCGGTAAAGTGATCGCTGCCGGTACGGTGGACGAGGTCGAACAATCGCAGGGCAGCCGCATCGCCCCGTTTTTGCGCGCAGACCCCAAACGCTTGCGCCCGCAGGTGACTGACGACGAAATGTTCGACCAGGGCCACATCCGCATGGCAACCGATACCATCCATACCGTCAGGCCGCTCGAAGTCGATATCCCGCGCGGCCGCCTTGTCGCGGTGACGGGCGTTTCGGGTTCGGGTAAGACGACGATGGTGCTCGAGACGCTCATCCCGGCGCTCAAGGCTCAGGCAACTGGCGAGCGCCTGCCAAGCCATGTGCGCTGGGTCGACGCCGAAGGCATTGCCCGTGCCAACCTGATTGACGCCACGCCCATCGGCGCCAACGTGCGCTCGACGGTCGCAACCTATGCCGACATCCATGATGAGCTGCGCCGCGCCTTTGCCCGTACGCCCGAAGCCAAGGCAGCCGGCTACAAGGCGGGCGCCTTTAGCTACAACACCGGCGCCTTGCGTTGCCCTACGTGCGATGGCACGGGTTCGATATCGCTCGACGTGCAGTTTTTGCCCGATGTCGAGATCGTCTGCCCGGCATGCCGTGGTTCGCGCTACGCCGAGGCTGCCTCGCATATCCATCGCGAGGGCAAGGACGGGAGTCTGCTTACGTTGCCGCAGCTCATGGACATGAGTGTGGACGAGGCCATCGACGCCACACTGGGGCTCAAGAAGGTTCAAATGCGCTTGCAGACCTTGCACGACCTGGGCTTGGGCTATCTTACGCTCGGTGAGCCCACACCGGCGCTTTCGGGCGGCGAGGCGCAGCGCCTTAAGCTCGCGAGCGAGATGGGCCGCGTGCAGGATGATGCCGTATTCGTATTTGACGAGCCCACGATCGGCCTGCATCCGCTCGATGTTCAGGTGCTGTTGAACGTGTTTGACGGCCTCGTTGCCAAGGGCGCCACGGTTATCGTGATCGAGCACGACCTCGACCTTATCCGTAACGCCGATTACGTGATCGACATGGGCCCGGGCGGTGGCGATGCGGGCGGGCAAATCGTCTGCGCCGGCACGCCGGCGGATATCGCGGTCTGCTCCAAGAGCATTACCGGACGCTACCTATAGACAATGAGGCAAAGGGACAGCCCCTTTGCCTCATTGATGCCTATTTCACGCATTGAGCCGCGAGATAGTCGCGGAAGAATGGCAATTCAAATGCGACGAGCCCTCGTCCTCGTTCTCCGATGATGCCGGCATCTATCATGCGGCGTCGGTAGCGGGAGACCTGCTGCGGCGAACGCTTAAGGCGCTCGACAAGATCAGCGGTGGTGGACTCTTCCTCGTCATCGAGCATGGCGATGAGGAATCGCTTGTCCTCTGCAGTGAGTTCCCGATAGGTTGCCGCGAGGATTCGGTCGTCCATCTCGTCGCGCGCGATTTTGATTCCCAGGTCAAAGTCGCGTGACGAGATTTCCTTCGAATCGCTTGTGAGATCCCAGGCACGGTAGCCTACGAGTTGCAATAGGAAGGGAAAACCAGAGATCGAGCGAACGGCTCTATCGATTCCCTCAGCATCTGCCAGGCGATCGTTTTCCTGGATTGTGCGAATCAAGGCCTCGCGTACGTCATAGTCGGCAATGCGACCCAGATGATATTGTTGGGCGCGGCGAAGGAACGAGACCGTCTTATGGTTCAGCAACGTCGAGACGTTGTTGGGAAGCCCCGCCATGAGCAGCGCGACGCGTTTCCCATCGGTCACAAAGTGCTGATACGTCGCTGCGAGCTGAATCATCTCGTCGAGTGTCGGGTCTACCTCGTCAACCGTGACGAGCAGACCGGTGCCCGCCTCGTTGAGCTGGTCGATGATATCGCTCATGCGATAACGCCAGGTTGAGGCATCGTGAACGCGATTGACCTCGATGCTGCCGAGCGGTGCAATTCCGAGGCCGGTGACTTCGAAGTTCTTAGACGGGTCGATAAGATGGCCGGCAGCACGTTTCGCCCCGAACTCGATTTCCTCAAGCATTCCCGGGAGCGCGGTTGTCTTTACGGCAATCCAGCCGTGGGATTCCGCCCTTGTCGCGAGCGACGACATGAGAGCGGTTTTACCGGTTCCACGCGCGCCTGAGAAGATCGAGGTCAATTCTGGACGCCTACGCTGGCTCAAGAAGGCACGGTCCAAATCCCGAATAATCTGTTGTCTGCCAGCGAGATGGGCAGGAACCTCACCAAAACTGGGGGTAAACGGGTTCTCGAGATATTTCACAAGGCTCTCCTTTCACACCGCCGTTTAACTTCATTTTACTTTAGTTAATTCTGATTAAAAGTGATGGCTCTTTATCTAGAGCATCAATTAGGCGTGTGTGCCGTCGGCGTGGCGCTTGAATGTGACAAAGGGACAGTTCCTTTGTCACATTCCCGGAAAGCCTGTTTGGCGCAGGGCTTCGTAGAGGACGATGGCGGCGCTGTTGGAGAGGTTGAGTGCGCTGATGCGGTAGTCGTCCGGATTGATGAAGTTGCCGCAGATGTCCTGTTGAAGAATGGCCTCGTGGCTGTCCTCGGTATGCCCCAGCGATTCTTCGTGGGCTTCCCAAGCCTCGGCGTTATCGAGTGAATCGCAATCGCGCAGCATCGGGATGCGCTCGCAGCGCTCGGGCGCCGCGGCAAGCAGTGGCTCGGGAATGCCCGAGCTCTCGCTGCCAAAGACCAAGTAGTCGCCATCGCGGTAGGTACTCTGCGCATAGGTGCGGCGTGCCTTTTTGGTCAGCAGATGCAGGCGTTCGTCGGCAGGGGAGAGGTCATTGCGCGCAAGGAAGTCCTCCCAGCCGGCATAGGTCGTCACGTCCAAGTTTTGCCAGTAGCCCAGGCCGGCGCGACGTACCGTCTTGTCGTCGAGCGAAAACCCCAGCGGCTCCACCAGATGCAGGCGGGTGCCGGTAACCACGCAGGTGCGGCCGATATTGCCCGTATTGGCCGGAATCTCGGGCGCATACAGCACAATGTTGAACATGAATCTCCTTGGCTCAGAACGAAAAACCACCACGAAGGGCACCTTCGTGGTGGTTTGGCAGTTACATAGGCGGAAAAATGCCCGCTTGGATAAACCTAGGCGCGGTGCCAGTCGGTCAGGCAGGCATCGAGGGAGGCGATGAGCGCGTCCTTGTCCATGTGACGGCCGATGATGCACAGGCTCGTCATGCGGTCGCCCGTCTCGTCGTCCCAAATTTGCATGATCTCGGGGTTCTCGTCGATGATCTTCTGCTTCTCGCCCTCGGGCGCGGAGTCAACGAACAGGCCGTTCTCCATCAGGCGCATCTGGTGGCCGGCCTGCTCAAACATGTAGCACATGTCCGGATCGCCGGTCTGCCACAGCGGACCCTTGACGCGGATGACCTCGTCGGGCCACTCCTGCTCAACAAAATCAGTGAACTTCTGCAGGTCAAACGGCTTGCGGCGCGAGTACACAAAGGTCTCGATGTCGTACTCGAGCACTTCGGGGTCGTCGTGCTCCTCGGGATGCTCCATGGCCTCGATCCAGGCGGCGGAGTTGTAGGCGCGCATAAAGTCGAAGCGGTCGGTATCGAGCAGCTCCTCCATGGGGACCTCGCCGTTTTGGGCCTCGACGATCACGGCGTCCTTCTGCAGGCTGCGCACGATGGCCTTGAGCTCGGCGATCTGCTCGGGCGTCACGGTATCGGTCTTGTTAAGGATCAGCGTGGAGCAGAACTCGATTTGCTGGATGAGCAGGCTTTCGATGTCGTCCTCGTCGATATCCTCAGCCAGCAGGTCGCGACCGCCGTTGAACTCGTCGTACATGCGGGCGCAGTCGACCACGGCCACGATGTTGTCGAGCGCGAGCTTGGGCTCGCCGCCCACCTTGGCCTCGTCGCAGAAGCTCGAGATGGTGTAGGCGATGGGGATAGGCTCGCAAATACCCGATGCCTCGATGATGATGTAGTCGAACTTGCCCGAATCGGCAATGCCCTGCAGCTGGTTGGCCAGGTCGTCCGAAAGCGTGCAGCAGATGCAGCCGTTGGTGAGCGGGATGAGGTCGTCGGTCTCGGAAAGGCCGCCGTCGGCGATAAGACTGGCGTCGACATTTATCTCGCCGATATCGTTGACGATCACGGCGGCGCGGATGCCGCCGTCGTTAGCGAGGATGTGGTTGAGCAGCGTGGTCTTGCCGGCACCGAGGTATCCGGTAAGCATGATGATCTTCACGGGTTTGTTGGGCATGTGCCCTCCTTTGTTAGACATGGCTTACAGTTGAATCTTATGCCAAACGCCTGCTCTTATACCCACGCGTCGGCAAATAACACAAGCTACTCCCAGGCTCCCCATACATCGGGGCAATAACCGACGGTGGCCTTTTTGCCGTTGCGCACGATGGGTTCGGCTAGAACCTGCTGGTTTTCGAGCAGTTTGTCGAAGCGCTGGCTAGGGGTAAGGTGCTGGATGAGCGCGAGCGTCTCCTCGTCCTTGGCCTTGGGGTTGAGCAGCTTGTCGATGCCGCCGACCGCCTGCATCACGCTCGTGAGCTCGCCCTTGCTCATCTCCTTTTCCCTAAGGTCAATAAACTGCACCTTAATGCGGCGCTCCTTAAAATAGCGCTGGGCCTTCTTGGTATCGAAAGACTTTTTGGTTCCAAAAATCTGGATATTCATGCTCCGCCGCTCTATCGAATGAAGTTGGTCGTTGCTCGATCTGCCTCGGGTGCGTTGATACCGGCGGCCTGTCCTGCCTCGATACAGCGCAGGAGCCAGGCCATGTTTTTGCCGATGTTTCGCATGGTGGCCAGGCCCTCGGCGTCCTGGGTGGCCTCGCCCGGCATGGCACCAAAGACGTTGTTCCAGTACGTGGAGGCCACCACGGGCATCTGGTTGATAGTGAAGTACTTGTTGAGCACGTCGAAGGTGGTCGACGTGCCGCCACGGCGGGCGACGGCGACAGCGGCGCCCGGTTTGTGCGCAAAGGCCTTGCTGCCAGCATAGAATGTGCGGTCGAGAGCCGAGAGGATGCGTCCGCTGGGATGCGCATAGTAGACGGGGGAGCCAAAGACAAAGCCATCTGCCTGCTCGGCGGCAGCGATCAGCTCGTTCACCACGTCGTCGTCAAAGGTGCAGCGGCAATCGAGCTTGCCGCACTGGCCACAGCCAATGCAGTCGCGAATGGGCTTGGCGCCCAGCTGGAACACCTCGGTATCGATACCCTCGGCGTTGAGTTGCTCGGCGACTTCGGCGAGTGCGCGGGCGGTGTTGCCGTTTGCCTTGGGACTGCCATTGACCAAAAGAACCTTCATCACAAACTCCCTCTGCTGTTGGTGACTTCTGCAGAGGATTATCGCACGATGGGGGAGGCGGTGCGGGCGCGGTGCTAATCCAGTTTGGTACCTGGAACCTGCACGGCTTTACCGAGCAACGCTTTGAGCTCGTTCAAAATGGAAACGGGCTGTCGGTCAACGCTGTTCAGATGGAGCGTGGCCACGCGAATGGGCGGCTGATATTCAAGCGAGCCGATGAGCACGGGAGAACCCAGGAATCGTTCGATTTCGTTTGCGAGCTCGTCGATTGCCTCGGGGCCGAGCTCATCGAAAAGCGCCACGAACATTGGTCCCGTCGAGCGGAACAGGCGACCCTTGCCGCGCGAACAATCCATGAGGCAGGCGGCACTTTCGGCGAGCACGCGGTCGCCTGCATCGAATCCAAAGCGGGCATTGACTTCGGCGATATCGTCGACCTTAATGGCAATAAAGCCTGCCTCGCGCGCCACGCGGCGCATCTCTCCAATAGCGTTGACCAGCGCGTGGACATCGCCCAGGCCCGTTACCGAGTCGGTCGTATCTGCCAAGCTTCGGTTGATGATAGTGCCCACATACATGCTGGGCTCGGTATCGGTGCCGTCCAAGCGGTAACCTGTGCAGTCGCAAAGCACGTATTTTCCGGTGGCATCCATTACGCGATACTGCATGTAGTGGAAGTGCCACGTGCCGTTTATCACCATGTCGAGCTCGGCGCGTACGTTGTCGCGGTCCTCGGGATGAACGCGGGCGAGCCACATGTCGAGTGAGTTAAAAGGGTGCTGGGAGGGCAGGTCAAAATCGCGCACGGCGTTAACCGACCATTGCGATTCTCCCGTATCGAGGTTAAGGATGAACGGATAGCGCGTCTCGGAGCTCATGGAGATCGCTTGGAACACCCGGTCGTTGCAGGGAAGCTGATCGACGATTGGGCGTTGCGGCGCGTCATTGTCTTTCGGTTGCTGCACACGATGCATAAGCTTATAGCGATACATCTTGCGATCGGCATCCATCGTCATCTGGCGACGCGTGTCGCCGGCAAGTGGATCGACGCGCGAGCAGCCAAAGCTAAAGCTGGCGATCATGGGCGCCTTGCCACTTGAGCTCGCCTCGATCAGCCCGGCACGTACCCGCTCCAAGCGCTGCTCGAGTTCGGTCTCGTTTGCGGAGAGCGAGATGAACACAAACTCGTCTCCACCGATGCGGAACAGCATCTCATCGTGCTCCATGGTTTCGGAGAGCGTGCGGCAGATGCTCAGAATATAGCGATTGCCTTCGGCGTGGCCAAACCTATCATTGCAATGTTTGAGATGGTCGATGTCAATATAGGCGCAGGTGAAGGGGTCACCTTTGTGCCAGAGTTGCTCGACGTGACGGTCGAGTCCGCCGCGGTTGCCCAAGTTGGTGAGCGGGTCGATATAGGCGTTGCTCTCAAGCAGCCGGCGCTCTTGTTGCAGGATGGCATGCGTCTTTTGCAGTTGCTCGCCAACGGCGCGCAGCTCAGCAGGCAGCGCGGCAACATCGAGTTCGGCGGTCGAGATGCCATTCGCAAGTCGCTGAAGATAGGCAATAATCGATTGCTCACCCAGGCGATATGACTCGTTCATGATGGATAACCTCCTTGGGCGGAACAACGGTTTGTATCATATCCCCAATTCGGTTTGAATTGGGGTAATAAGTTAGCTAATGGAGACAAATGCCCCCTTCGACGGTGGCGTTTTGCGCGCGAGCGTATCAGTTGTTATTGCCACCATCGAGCAATGCCTCAAAATCCTTCGCCGGCATGGGGCGGTAGTAGAGGAAGCCCTGAGCGTAGCGGGCACCCATGTGGCGTAGCATGTTCGCCTGCTCATCTGTCTCGACGCCTTCGATCACAATGGGCAGATGGAGCGACTGCGCCATCTCGAGCATCGATGACACGATCTGCGCGCTGCGGCCTTGATCGCGGTCGGTGGGCACAAAGGTGCGGTCGAGCTTGATGACGTCGACGTTGACGTTCTTGAGCATCGCGAGCGTGGACTGACCGGTGCCAAAATCGTCCATATAGGTCGAGAAGCCGCGGGTGTGCAAGTCGGCTGTCAGTTTGTCCACGGCTTCGGACTCTCCCGTATAAGCCGTCTCGGTGATCTCGATACGCATGAGCTCGGGCGGTAGGTTGTATTGGGCGGCAAGCGCCCCCATATGCTCGGCAACGTCGCAGGCAAGGATATCCACGCGCGACACATTAAGCGAGACCGGAACCACACGAAGGCCGCGATCGAGACGCACGCGCAGCCACGAGGCGACACCCTGCCAAATGTACTTGTCGAGCGTCACCACAAAGCCGCTTTCCTCGAGTGCGGGGATAAACGTTGCGGGTGAAATGAGAGAGCCGTCCTTGTCAATCCAGCGGGTGAGTGCCTCGGCGCCAATGATCTCGCCGGTTTCCATATCGACCTGGGGCTGCAGGTAGTACGTGATGCGGCCGTTTGAGAGCGCGTACTGGAACTCGGTCAGCGTGCGGTGGAACGCAATCTCGTGTTCATATTCTTCGGGGCGGAAAATGGCAATGCGCTCCTTGAAGTCGTTTTTGGCGCGTCGATTGGTAAACATGGCCTTTGCCTGCGCATCTATGGTGATCTCCTCATTGGAGTCGATGGGGTAAATGCCCATGGACGGCCAAAAACCTACGCCGTCATCATGCCTGGCTACGACCTCGCGAACGCGGTTGTAGATTTGATGGACGGTGATGCGCTTAAAGGGGATGAGTGCGCAAAAGTCATCTTGGCCCCAGTACCCTGCGACGCCCATATCGGCATTCTCGATGTCCTTGAGGACCGTGCCCACATCGGCGAGTACGCGGTCGCCCTCGGCCTGGCCGTGCCATTCATTAAACAGGCGCATGTGGCCCATGTCGACCGTGGCGATGCACCAGGTGCCGTCGCGCCTTGCCTCGAGAAATGCGTTGGCGCGCCGCATAAACTCGCTGGGTCGATAGAGTCCCGTGAGCGAGTCGATACGTTCGGCGATGGCGCTTTTGCGCTCCGCCTCGGGTATGGGGAGGCTGTCGTTGGGAACAAGCCCGCCAGCCGTGCGAAGGCGACGGTCGAGTTCGCCTAAAACGGCGGTCGCTTGATGGGTTAAGTGCTCGTAAAAGGCCGGTACGACAAGACAGACGGGAGTAATGGCGTCGCCTGCGATTTGAACAGGAGCGAAAACGGCCTCTTTAAGGTGGCGGGTCAGTTGCTCGAATGCCTCGTGGTCCAAATCGTTGCTGAGCACGACGAACTGGACGCTTCGTGAACGGTAGACCCGGCTCCTGCCGCGGGTGATCGACAGCATACGGCCTGCGTATTCGGCAAGCATGTTGTCGACAGCCTCGGCCCCGTAGAGCTCGTTGAGCTTTGTCGTGCCACGAACGCGCACCGCTATAAGCCCCGTCTCGCAACGATCGCGGCGGCAGGCATCGATAGCGTTGATCAGCATACGCTGCGTTCCGAGGCCCGTAGCGGCGTCGACGGTTTCGGCGAGTGAGTGGTTGACAAGTTCGCCGACATAGAGCGAGGGGGCATTTCCGTCGCCGTCGATGCGAAACCCGCGAGCACGGCAGAGAACGTAGTCACCCGCGGCATTGCGCATGCGGTACTGCATGACGCGGCGGTGTTTGGAGCCGTTAAAGATCTGGTTGATGTCGTTGGCGTAGGCCTCGAGGTCATCGGGATGGACGCGCGTCTTCCAGAAATCGCGGCAGCTGTCTATGTGCTCCGAAGGAAGACCGAGATCGCGCAAGGCACCTTGCGACCAAAGGGTGCGGTCCTTGTCCAAGTTCTCGATAAAGAAATAACGGCCCTCGTTGAGCATCGAAAAGGCGTCAAAAATGCGATCGCTTATTTCGAAGTCGTCGGCGTGGACTTGCGTGATATTGCGCCGATCGAGGTGCATGGCATGACGTAGCTTGTAGTCGTACATGCGATGGTCGGCATCGAGTGTCATGCGATTGGAGGCTTCGCCCAGGGCGGGGTCGGCGTGTGCCACTCCGTAGCTAAACGAGTGGGGCATCTCGGAATCGTTGTTTTTGAGCAGGATCGTTCGGCAGTGTTCCAGACGCTCGGCGAGGTCGTCCTCGGTCGCAATCGTAGATAGGATGGCAAACTCGTCGCCGCCTATGCGAAACGCCGCCTCGTCCACTTTCATATACAGTTTGAGATAGAGGCTTACCTGCAAGATATAGCGGTTGCCCTCGTCATGCCCAAAGACGTCGTTGCAGTGCTTGAGATTGTCGATGTCGATGAACGCCATGGTAACGGGGGTGTCCTGCTCCCAGAGCTCCTCGAGGGAACGGGCAAAGCCGCCGCGGTTGCCAAGTCCGGTAAGCTGGTCGGTAAAGGCGGTCCTAATCAGATCATCCTGACGCTCGAGAAGGTCGCGGACGGTCTTTTCGAGCGTTTCGGTGTAATTGCTGACAGTTTCCATGTTCTAAGCGGCTTTCTGAGGTCGGGGCGGATTGCGTCGGGCGAGCTCGTTGTGTACACGCGTCGTTGCTCGGCGTTTTGCGTGTATCCAGGCCCCCGTCTTGCTGCGTTGTTGGGTTAATTTGCCGACGAATGTTCGCTGTTGATAACTGCTGAGTAGCATAAACAACAGTGCACAATTATAGATGGGTGTACATGCTGCGGGCGACTATTATTCGACAAGCGGTAGCGCGACGATGCGATGCTTGATAAAAATGCGACTGAGACGATATATGTTGACGGGTATACTTGTCCCGGTTTAAAACGCAGGAACGGAGATGGTCGCATGGCACAGTCAAATATGACGCGCACGGTGGGGCTGGCGCTCGAGGGAGGCGGCTACCGCGGTATGTATACGGCGGGCGTGCTCGACGTTTGGATGGAGCACGGTTTGACCTGCGACCATATGGTGGGTGTCTCGGCGGGCGCGGCGTTTGGCTACAACTTTAAATCGCGGCAGATTGGGCGCGCCATTCGCTACAACAAGGCATATTGTGCCGATAAGCGCTATGCGGGTGTAGCAAGCTGGCTGCGGACTGGCGACATGTTCAATGCCGATTTTGCCTATCATGAGGTGCCCATCGAGCGCGATCCTATCGACCTGGAGGCATATCGCGCCTGCCCCATGCGGTTTACGTGCGTGTGTACCGATATCGAGACGGGCAAGGCCGTCTATCACGACCTGCCTTATGGCGATGAGCGCGATATCGAGTGGATCCGGGCGTCGTCGGCTATTCCTGTGGCGACGCGTCCCGTTGCTATTGACGGACATAAGTATCTGGATGGTGGCGTGGCTGATTCAATTCCCAGTGCTTGGCTGTTTGCACAGGGGTACGACCGCAATATCGTGGTACTCACGCAGCCGGCGGGCTTTGTGAAGCAGCCCAACAGCGTGATGCCCATGCTGCGGCGCGTGTTCCGTCACTACCCGGAGTTTGTCGCAGCGCTTGAGCATCGGCATGAGGTCTACAATGCCACGCTCGATGACTTGGCACGTCGCGAGGCTGCCGGCGAAATCTTTGTGGTGCGGCCGAGCGAATCGGTGAAGGTACCGTCGCTGTGCCGTGAACCGGATGAGCTCGAGCGCATCTACCAGATCGGTCGCCGCGATGCGGAGACGACCTTGCCGGCGTTGGAAGCGTATCTGGCGGGGTAAGGGTCGCATGCGGAAAGCGCATCCCGGAATGGACGTTCGAACCGGGATGCGCTTTCCATTGTTGAAGACATGAGGCTGCGAATCAGCTGCTCGGCCTATACCTATGCCTGCTGCCAGGTGTCGACGAGCTCCTTGGCGGCGGCGTAGGGGTCGTCGGCACTGCAGACGGCGCTCACCACAAAGAAGCCATCGACGCCGGTGGCCTTGAGCTGCGGCAGGTCGGCCGTCTTGACGCCGCCGCCCACCACGATGGGCACGGGGCTTGCCGCGTGGAGTGCGGCCAGGTCCTCAAAGCTCTTGGTGATGATAGAGCCGTCGGCCGCGCGTCCGCAGTCGCGCTTGGTCTCGGTCTCGTGGAGCGGGCCGATGCCCAGGTAGTCGACTAGGCTCATGTCGGCAGTCTTGACGTACTCGAGCATCTCCTCGCAGCGGGCCGAAAGGCCCACGATGGCATCGGGGCCCAGAAGCTTGCGGCAGACCTCGACGGGAATATCGCTCTGGCCCACGTGCACGCCGTCGACAACAATACCCTGCTCGCGCGCGGCGAGTACGCAGTCCAGGCGATCGTCGATCAGCAGGGCGACCTGACCGGTCTTGCCGGCCTGTGCGATTGCCTGCGCGGCGTCGCCCGTCAGCGCGATGATTTCGCGGGCGCTTGCCACCTTGGAGCGCACCTGGATGCAGGTAAAGCCTGCGTCGAGCGCCTGGGCCACCACATCGCCCACGGGACGCCCGAGCGTGTTTTCGGGGCCGAGTACCAGATAGGCCGAGATATCAAGGTTGTCGCGGATGCTCATCGTGCTTCCTCCTGCTTTTTGATCTGCGCTTCCATGCGCTCGAGTTTGCCGGCCATGGTGTCGGTAAATCCGGGTCGAATATCGGCTTTGAGCACGACTTCGGTGCGGATGCCCTTGCTCGCCAACACAAAGGTTGCGTCGCGCACGACCTGCATGACCTCGTCCCAGTCGCCCTCGATCTCGGTGAACATCGAGGTGGTGCGGTTGGGAAGGCCGCTCTCGCGAATGACGCGCACGACCTCGGCGACCTCGGCGGACAGCTCATCGCCGGTGCCGCATGGGGCGATGGCCACGGCGACGAGCGTGTTCATGCCGGCATTGGTTACGGGCTCGGACATGGCTTATGCCTCCTCGAGCTCGAGTCGGTTATCGGCGATGTCCTGGGCGGTCGCGCGGTAGAGCTCGTCGATAAAGGCGACCTTAAAGCTTGCCGGGGCATCGGCGACAGCGGCGGCACGCTTGCCGGCAACGTTGTAGACGGCGGCGCCGCAGATGGCTGCCGTAAACGGGTCGGCGGCACAGGCGTACACGGCCAGCACGCCGCCCTGCGAGCAGCCGCAGCCGGTGATCTTGGACATGAGCGGGCTGCCGCCGTGGGACTTGGCCACCGTCGTGCCGTCGGTGATCAGGTCGACTTCGCCCGAGACCACTACGGCGCCGCCGGTGTAGCGGGCGAGCGCCACGGCGGCGTCGCGGGCGGCATCGACCGTGTCGGTGGTATCGACACCGCGCACGCGACTCAGATCAGCTGCCTCGCCCTCAAGACCCCACAGGCCGGCGAGCGCGATAATCTCGGAGGCGTTGCCGCGCACGATGGCGGGCTTGCACTGCTTGAGCTCGTTTACCAGCTGGGTGCGCAGGCTACCGATGCCCAGGCCAACCGGATCGAGCACCCAGGGCTTGCCAGCATCGTGTGCCGCCTTGGCCGCGCGGGGAATCGTCTGCTCGTAGATGGGGAAGAGCGTGCCCATATTGAGATAGATAGCGCCGCCGCCGGCAACGAGCGCCTCGCCCTCGTCGGGCAGATAGACCATGGCGGCCGAACCGCCCACGGCGAGCTGAGCATTGGCGACAAAGTCGATCGTCACCGTGTTGGTGATGGAGCCGGCCATCGGATTGGTGGCGCGAATCTCCTCCACGGCCTTGACCACATTTTTCTTAAGCTGTTCCGAATCAATCACTGCACATGCCTCCTTGGCATAGAAAAGGGGCGCTGTGCATAGACAGCGCCCCTGTAAAGGCGGCATGCTCCCTACGCCAGCATTAACTGACAGGTTCAAAGGATTGGGCCCCATGCCCTCTCAGCCTTGTGGTTTGCACCGCCGGCGCTCCCGCATCGAATCTGTTGTTCCCTATACTAGCGCACCTGCCAAAAAGGGACAGGTTTATTTTGGCAGGTCGTTACAATAGGTAGGACCGATACGAATGGGGGCCTTATGATTAAACTTGCGCTGACCGATATGGACGATACGCTGATTCCAGCCGGGCATGACGGCGCCAGCGACTACGCCATTGAGGGTATTCATGCCATGCAGACGGCGGGTCTGCACTTTGGCCCGGTTTCGGGCCGTCAGCCGTCCGCGATGGGCTGGATGTTCAGAAATCGTTCCGAGTGCTTTTCGACCGGTGCGTTCTGCAACGGCCAGGTCATGTTTGTGGACGGCGAGGCGGTAGCCTCGCATGCGACCGACAACGCCGCCCTTATGCGCTTGGCTGACTACTTGGAGCAGGAGACCGACGATACGTATCTGAAGGTCTACAGCCTGGGTGATGACTTTTGGGGTAACGATGCCTACTGCGTGACGAGCGATCCCGAGCGCGTGCGTCGCGCCATGGAGTCGGGCGGCAACGCGTGGCTCAAGGGCGAAGAGGCCCCGTGCCGTCCTGTTGTCGATGATGCCCCGGTATACAAGGCGAATATCTGGAGTGCCCGTTCACGTGAGGAGCTCGCTGAGCTGCGCGAGCGCATTGCCGCTGAGGTGCCGGAGCTCTCGCTTGTGTTTCCCAACAACCGCGTGCGCCTGTTTGACATCCTTCCGGCTGGTTGGGACAAGGGCTGCGCTGCGCTGGAGCTGGCGCGCGCTTTGGGCCTGACGCCCGATGAAGTGGCCGTATTTGGCGATTCCGATAACGATCTGCCCATGATCGATGCCGTTCCCAACTCCGTTGCAGTCGCCAATGCCAACGAGGCCGTCACGGCTGCCGCGCGCTGGCATATCGGCGCTGCGGCAGACGATGCGGTTGCCGGGGCTCTGCATCAGATTGCCGCCTGCGCCGCGACGGGGGAGATGCCGCCGTTTATGCGTCAGGTGAGCACGACTGGTTTCGACGTCACGAACGTCTAGGGAGAAAGCTATGAAGCTTCAGCAGCTCAGGTATGTCGTCAAAGTTGCCGAATGCGGCAGCATCACCGAGGCCTCGCGCCGGCTCTTTGTGTCGCAGCCTTCGATTACCGCATCGATTCGCGATCTCGAAAACGAGATGGGCGTGCATATCTTTGAGCGCACTAACAAGGGCGTCGTTGTGTCCGAGGAAGGCGAGACCTTCTTGGGCTATGCGCGCCAGGTACTCGATCAGGCCGACCTGCTCGAGGGCAAGTACAAGGGCGCATCCGAGCAGGTGCCGCACTTTAGTGTGAGCTGCCAGCATTATTCCTTTGCCGTTAACGCGTTTGTCGACGTGATTCGCGAGTTCGATGCCGCGCGTTACGACTTTACCCTGCGCGAGGAGCAAACCCACGAGATTATCGAGGACGTCGCGCACATGAAAAGCGAGCTCGGCATCCTGTATCTGTCGGAGCACAATCGCGAGGTCATCGAGCGCATGCTGGCGGCCAACGAGCTCGTGTTCGAAGGGCTCTTTTGCGCCGTGCCGCACGTTTTTGTGTGTGCAGACCATCCGCTGGCTGGCCGCTCCAGCGTGACGCTCGAGGACTTGGAAGACTACCCGTTCCTGTCCTATGAGCAGGGCAGCTATAACTCGTTTTATTATTCCGAGGAACTGACCTCGACCTTTGAGCGTCGTAAGAATATCCGCGTGCGCGACCGTGCGACGTTGTTCAACCTGGTCATGGGCCTCAACGGCTACACGGTGTGTTCGGGCGTGATCAGCCACGAGCTCAACGGCCCCGGTATTATCTCGATTCCGCTCGATGTAGACGAGTACATGGAGATCGGCATCATCACGCGCAAAAATACGACGCTAACGCGCTATGGGCAGGCCTATATCGACGCGATTCGTCAGCACATCTAGGCTGCCGTGTTCCGCGCGGAGTCAAATCTCTTTATTGCGGCCCAAACTGATATAGGAAGCATCTATATCAAACTGTTATAAACATATATTTTACGATGGCCATATGAGCGCTCATACTCTGTCCCAGTAAAGCAACCAATGCAAAGGGAGATATCTATGAGCACTTCGATTCAACCGAACGCGCCGTTTCGCGCCGATATCGTCGGCAGCTTTCTTCGTCCGCAGACCGTAAAAGACGCCCGCGCTGCCTATGTGGCAGGCACGCTTGATGCCGAGGGGCTTAAGGCCGTCGAGGACGATGCCATTCGTGATTTGGTGGCAAAGCAGAAGGCCGCTGGTCTGCAGGTGATTACCGATGGCGAGTTTCGCCGCAGTTACTGGCACCTCGACTTTATGTGGGGGCTCAACGGCATTGAGCGCCGCACCTCGCGCACGGGTTATATGTTCCATGACGAGGAGACGACGGCAGACACCGCTGTGGTGACCGGTCCCATCAGCGGCGAGAGCCATCCGTTCGTCGAACACTTTAAGTTTGTCAAGGCGCTCGAGGGGGAGGGCCAGGTCGCGCGGCAGACCATTCCGGCGCCGATCCAGACATTCTCCGAAGTTACGCTCGACCGCTGCGACGGGCAGCAGGAGAGTTTGCGCGCTGTCTATAAGACCGATGAGGAACTTGCCGACGCTATTGCAGCCGCTTATCGCACCGTGATCGCCGACCTGTACGCAGCAGGCTGCCGCAACATCCAGTTTGACGACTGTACCTGGGGTATCTATTGCGATACCGACTTTGTGTCCAAGACTGGTATGAGTCCGGTTGATCTGCAAAAGGTGAGCGAGTTGGGCGTGGCACTCAACAATGCCGCCATCGCGGGCAAGCCCGACGATCTGGTCATCAACACGCATGTGTGCCGCGGCAACTACCACTCCACCTACGCTTTTGAGGGCGGCTACAACCCCATCGCGCCGTACCTGTTTGCGCATGAGGATGTCGATGCGTTCTATCTGGAGTTCGACACGCCGCGCGCCGGTGGTTTTGAGCCGCTCAAGTACGTTGCTCCCGGCAAGAAGGTCGTGCTGGGCTTGGTGACCACCAAGGCGGCAGAGCTCGAGAACGAGGATGTTATTGTCGAGCGCATCCGCGAGGCGGCAAAGTACGTGCCGCTCGAGAACCTGTATCTGTCTCCGCAGTGTGGCTTTGCCAGCTGCGAGATTGGCAACAAGCTGACCGAGGACGAGCAGTGGGCAAAGATTGCACTGGTCAGGCGTATTGCCGAGCGCGTTTGGAAGTAACGCTACCGCCCGCGGCGCCGGAGCGTGCGAGAAATTACATATCGCGTACAATGGTTCGGATCGTATCGTTCGGGCAGGTAATCCGCTATGCTGGAGCGCCCTTCCATTCTGAAAGGGCATCCGTGTCCCAGTCTTTGACGCCCGCCGTCACCGATGCCATCTACGATGCGTCATCGCTCGGCCGCCCGCGCATGTTTTTGCTCGGCCTACATATGCGCGTGGGCACCATTTTTAATGCGTCAGTATCCAGTGGATGCCGCGCGCCATTCGTAGATCGGTTTGGACAAAGTGATTGCCGGGGTTGAGTTCCATCGTTGTTGGGATGCCGCGCTCGATGAGTAGCTCTTCCATTCCGCGCGTGTCGTCGAGTACGTGCCTCATCATGCGGTTGGGCGTCTTGGTTTCTTTTTTGCCGAGTGACAGGTAGGCGGCGTCGGGCGTGCTCGGCATCGTGTGCTCGTGCGCATAGTCGATAAAGCCAGGAAACCACAGGGACCCCGATGCGCTTGCGGCGCGGTCAAAGGCATCGGTTTGCCAGAGGGCCCAAAGCGAAAAGAGGCCCGCCAGCGAGTAGCCAGCAATGCCGCGCCAGGTGGGCGGCTGAGGAAGCGACGACTCGACCTGGGGGATTATCTGATTCAGCAGCTCATCAAGAAAACCGGCAGCTTGGCCGCCGAAAGGCTCGGCATCGCGTACGGTCCCGTCGCATGCCCAGGGGCTCAGCTCGCGATTCCAATCGAGCCCGCCAATGGCGACAAGGGTAAGCGGTGGGCAGTCGAGCTCTTGGCAGCACTCGTAGACTTCACTGCCGTCTCCCATGACCACGGGGAGGTAGATGACAGGTGCGCTTTCCGTATGATTCGGATAAACGGTTATCTGCTTTTGGCACGCTTCCATGACGGGCTTCCCTCGACGTTGTGATATCGACAGCTCCAATTGTCGCATGTCGATGCATACGCTCCGCCGAAAAGAAAAGCGCGGGGCCGCATGGCGACTCCGCGCTTTGGTGTTTTACTTTGGCAGCTTTGCCGCTACGCTACAAAGAAGTAGACGAGGAAGGCGAGAGCTGCGATCCACATGAGCGGCTTGATCTTGGAGGCCTCGCCCTTAAAGAGCGCGACGATCACGTAGGCGATAAAGCCCAGGCCAATGCCGGCAGAGATGGAGTAGGTGAAGGGCACGCCGGCGACAATCATGAACGCCGGGAAACCCTGCGACACGTCGGACCAGTCGATTTCGGAGGCCTCGCTCATCATGAGGTAGCCGACGTAGACCAGAGCACCGCAGGTGGCGGCGCTGGAAACGATGGTGACGATGGGGGAGAAGAACGCGGCGAGAATGAACAACACGCCGGTGGTGACGGAGGTGAGGCCCGTGCGGCCACCGTCGGCAGCGCCAGAGGTGGACTCGACGAAGGTGGTGATGGAGGAGACGCCCATGAAACCGCCCACAGCAGCGGCGGCGGAGTCGACGATCAGGATCTCCTTGATATTCTCGACGTTGCCGTCGTCGGTGAGGAACTCGCCCTGCTTGGCCACGGCCATCGCGGTGCCCATGGTGTCGAAGAAGTCACTCATGAGCAGCGAGAACGAGATGACGAGGAGCGCGGGGTCGGTAAGGACCTTGACGATGGCGGGCACGCCGCCGGCGTCGGCGATGGGGCCACCGATGCTCGAGAAGTCGAGCGGGGCGATGATGCCGGTCGGAGCCTGGGTCACACCTAGGGGGATACCGGCGATGACGGCGACGACGATGCCGATGAGCAGCGAGCCCGGCACGTTGCGGGAAGCCAGGGCAACCGTCACGACGATGGAGATGATGCCGACGATAAAGGTGGGGGAGGCGATGTCGCCCAGGCCGACGAGCGTACCGGCGCCAGCGGTGATGATGCCAGCGTCACACAGGCCGATCATGGCGATAAACAGGCCCAGACCCACCGAGATGGCGTGACGCAGGACAACCGGGATGGCGTCCATGATGGCCTCGCGCAGGCCACAAAGCACGAGCAGCAAGATGACGACGCCCTCAAGGAAGACTGTCTCTTATACACATCTCCGAGCCCACGAGACTACGC
>CABSMX010000011.1 GCA_902478945.1 uncultured Collinsella sp. | reverse complement strand
TCGACTAGTCGTCGGCAGCGTCAGATGTGTATAAGAGACAGCGCCTGTCTTGCTGTCGCAAAAGCGCTCGACGGTGGCCACGCCTTGAACGGGATTGGCAAGTGCGCCCGTTGCTACAAAGAGCATCAAGAAGAGCGTGCTCTTTTCGCGGGGGCTGTGGTCGTCGGAGCTGCTGATGCGCCCCAGGGCATTGGCGTAGAGGCGGTCGTCGAGGTCATAATCGGCGAGAATCGACATCATGCTTTGGGCCGCCGGGCCGCTGTAATGCTCGGATATTTCCTGATAGGCGCAATCGCCCCCGCCGAGCTTGTTGCCGATGGCGGCGGCAAGGTTAAGCGTGGAGACGGTAAGGTCATTGTAGATACCTGGCGCACACTGATCGGGCTCGCGGTGGACGATGTAGCGAGTGAGGTACGAGCGGTTGGTAGAGCATTTGTCGAGTAGGGTACTGCCTGCATACGAATTGCCGTTAATGAGCATTCGCGCAATCTCGAGATGCTTAAGGCCGCCGAACGAGCGGATGTCGTTGTAGAGGACCGAGCACGGTGTTTCCGCCGCCATGGCTGCCTCCCCAGATAACTTTAATGACGAACTGCAAACATGTTAGGAAATGGCTACGCTCAAAGCGTGCCGACTCGAAAAATGTTGCGCAACGCTTTGCATAACTATTGAGACATTATAGGGCAGATACGCCAAGTTGCAGGATGGCTGCAAACGACACATTTTGAGAGGTCGTGCCCTATGGAATGCCCTTATTGCGGTGCAGCAATAGAGAAGCGCCTAATTTCTTGCGTGTGCTGCGTTTCAGTTCGGCGCGCTTTCTGAATTCAAAACCGGCCGTTTGTTTTGGCTCTGATATGCCAACAAAATGCCGATGCGTATCTTTTGAATGCTCTTCGGCTGAGAAAAGATCAATTAAAAGTACGGCATAAATAGCTCTGGACGCGGCAATTGTGGTGGGTTGGTAAGGGCGGCATGAATGTCAATGCGAGGTTTGGTGACCCGTATCCGACTAAGCCAAGGATGACTCCGCAGAACGGAAGATGAGTTCTTTTGATGCCTAAAGGCTAAGACATTCAATTGAAATGCAAGGGTATTGATTGTGTCCTCGTACGACAAGCTGTTTGTGGGTCGCACGAGGACTTGCTTAAAATCTCGGATTAAGAGAATCGAGCTATTTATTCCACTGGCTTACGAAGCTCACGCAGCCGTTTTGCTTCATCAGAGTTCACTTGCAGACCTGTTCCGTCTCCAAGGAACACCGGGATGTGTATGAATGCTTCATCAACATAGTCGTGAAACATGTGCTCACATGGCACGGAATACATGTAAGGGAGCACGCCGAACTGTATGTAACTCAGTGCTTTTCTCATTAACTGAGCAGGTGAGCAATAGCTTGCAAGACGACCGAAGCCTAAATCTCTAAACAGACTTGTTGCGACGTAGCACTCATCGGATGAGTTGTACACACCGTCGTCGCCCTTGTATTTTAAGTTGGCGTCTTCACCGTATAAATCGGTAGGGTCAACACCATGCGTTTCAAGGTAATTGCATCCTGCCGCCGAAAGAGAAATTTGGTCGGCGACGCCATCCTGCATATGACGGCTGCCAGGTACATATAGTTTTACCATTTCGCCATTCTGTCGCTCCAACTCGTAACGCTTAATGGCTGCATCGAGACGGGCAGAGAATTCTGGATTTGGATATACGCCATCGATCAAAGGGTGCTGTGCAGCCACCTCGATAAGTAGACCGTCGTTTTTTTGAACTTGCGCCATGGTGTTGCGCGCTTCGTCAACCAGTTTTCTCCAATGTAGAAATTGAGAGTCATTCGCAGGCAAAATCATACTCCTTAGCATCTATGGAGCCGTGGCTCCAAATTGTGTCGAAATTTGTTTCAATCATTTCAACAAAATTAGCCTCTTCATGATATATGCGGTCACAATCGGCGTTGCCCCTTAAAATAAACGCTTTTGTTGATTTGTAAGGTGGCAAGGTCATGGTCAGCCATACTTTTACTGAGTTATCAGGATAGTATGCAATAACGTATGGCAGGCGATATTGAGTGTTGTAGAAACGTATATCTAAGCCTAGGTTGTCGTATTTTTTAACTAAGTCGATTATTTCCGATGTGATTTTGGAGTCTCTCTCTCGAATGCGCTTGCCTGAAGCATTGAGGGTGTGAAATTCCATTTCTTCGATGTCGCGTAAAAACTGGGAATTTGGGCGCGCGCACAAGAAACGCACCTCGGCACCACGCTCCAATGCACGTCTTAGCATGATTTCATTTGAATTTAGGTAATGAAAGCCAGATACGTTGATAATTTTAATGAGCGTAGCGCGCTCGCACATATCGAGCACTTCTTTCGCGGTTTGTTTGCCAGTAGTAAATTGTGTAAAACCATACGATTCCATTTTTTTCGAGAATGCGATGGAATCGGCATAACGTGAGACAAATAAATAACTTGCCAAAGCAGCGACGCCCGTCACAATAAGCCCTGAAAGTGTATCGGATAATACTGAAGAGAAGTCAATCGAATTAAATAAACCCATCGTGTTACTCACCTAAAATCGCATTATGGTTTGCACGTACAGTTGCATGGATTGCGCACCAAAAGTATGGAAGTTTGTACCTGAAATAATGCCACAACGATACACTCAAATTACCAGATTTACTCGTTCGCGACGCAGTATTAGAAGAAGGTGCGCCAGAATCCATTTATATAAAGGCCAACTTAATTGTGTTAATTAGTTTATAAATAAAAGTAGGAATTTCGACTCTGTTCAATTATGTTTCCCTGCAGGCTTCAGACTTAACTACTTCATGGCAAATAATTTGTTCTAGCTTTTTAACATTAGTTTAATCACCTGTGTGATAAGACTTGTTTTAATTTGGTGCCTGGTTTCTTTTCTAGTAAATATGGGTGATGGATCAATCAGGCAGACAAACAGCAGCCAAGTGGGTGATTGAAGGGGAGGGGATGACGGTGCAAGCAATTACCAAATGTTGCGCAACGCTTTGCATAACTATTGAGACATTATAGGGCAGATACGCCAAGTTGCAGGATGGCTGCAAACGACACATTTTGAGAGGTTGTGCCCTATGGAATGCCCTTATTGCGGTGCATTATTGCCCGATGACGCTAGTTTTTGCTCTGAGTGTGGATCGCCTCTTGCCGTGCCCTCGTCGACTGCGCCCGTTTCTGAAGATCCCTATACTACGCCCCAGACCGTGTCGCAGAGCCCTGCCTTTTCTTGGCGCGACGGCGAGGCCGCTACGGCGGCAACGGTGGAGTTGCCTAAGGCGGATGCTGCCTCGAAAGCAGACGAGCAGCCGGTGGCGGCACCCGGCGCGTTTGAGCCCGCTGTGCCCGAATCCGATTCGGACGCCACGCGTGTAGTCGATCCCTTGTCGGACTTTGGCACTACGATCGAGGACGTGGAAACTGAGCCTGCCTGCCATGCCGATTTTGGTTCTACGCCGCTCAGTGAGGAAGAGCAGCTCGAGCAGGACCGCGAGAGCCTCAAGACGGCCAAGGCCGAGTACAAGCTGGCACGCAAGCGCCTGGGCAAGTCGTATGCGCCCGCCATCGCCGCCGGCGTTATTGTCGTTGCCGCCTTGTGTGCGGGAACCGGCTGGGCGGGCTACTCATATGGTTTGGCTCATCCGCAAAATACGGAGCAGATTCAAAAGCTCAAGAAGCAGCTTGAATCTTCCAAGGACGAACTCACGAAAACGCAAGACGAGCTCGATCAGGCAAAGTCCGACCTTAAGGATGCTAAGGCGGAGCTTAAGACCGCAAGCAAGAACGGCGAGGACGCCAGCTCCGATGCCGAGGGCTCTTCCACGACGGGCAATGCGATCTCGTCGACCACCACGACCTCTGGTAGCACAGCGAAGCTCAATATCGATAAGCCCACGAGCTTTGCCAACACCACGTGGCGCGGAGCACTTAAGGAGACGGGCAACTCTTGGGGCCATACTTGCTACGGCGCGAGCAAAAACGACCTTGTGATTGTGTTTAAGAGCATCAGCGATTCCGGCGAAGTGGTTGCAGACATCTCGGCCACGCTGCATGCCCACGATACCTACAACGCCGAAAAAACCGTCGCGCAATCCGATGGTGACGACTATCGCACCTACACGGATGTCACCGGTTCGTTTGTTAGGAACAAGGGTTTTGAGTTTTCGCTTCCCGTCGAGGAGGACGGCTGCGACCTTACGGTTACGGGTGTACCTAAAAAGAAGAACGGCAAGTACTACCTGAATATCACAGTCGAATCGGGAGACGGCGCCGTTAATATGGGAACGCGCATCACGGATTCCTTCGAGCTTATGATTTCCTAGTGCCGCCTGTATGCGATGCGTGAAGCGGTGACGGGTGCGGCTTTATCGAGAGCTGCGTTCGTCACCGTTTTTTGTATAGGGTCTATGAGCTGACCTTGGCATCGCCGCCGGTTAAAGCATGCCGGCAGATGCGAGGACGAGTATGACCACGATTGCTACCAGGGCAACAATCACCATCGTGAGTGCCATCGAGCGTTGACGTTTGACGGCAAGGCGTGCGCGACGCATGGACTCGGCGCTGCGGACCGTCTCGGTGGATGGGGTTGGCCGAGGCGCGGGCTGCGCCTGTGCAACCGTGCGGGTGGGGACGGCGTCATCCACCCGCACGGTAGCGCTGCCGCGATCCGCCACGGGCCGGTGCTTTCGCGGGGCACCCGTACGGGCGAAAGGCTCAAGGCGCGCCGCGAGTTCATTTGCCGAAGGGCGTGCGTCTTGCGAGACTGCCAAACAAGCCATAATCGCGTTGACCAAGCCCTCCTCGCGGGGAGTTGCGGGCGCAAGGGGTTGCGGCTGCACGGTGCGCTTGAGGAGCGCGTGATCTCCAGAGCGCTTGAGCTCTGCCTCAAAGGGGGCATGTCCGCAATAAAGCTCGTAGAGGATGCTTCCCAGCGCATAGATGTCGACGGCGGGGTTGTCGCGCGCACCGGGGTCGGCCTTAAACCGCTCCAGCATTTCGGGTGCCGCGTATGCCGGCGTGGCGCCGCGAAAAGCGTTGACGTCGACGGTAAAGGAAAAGTCCGGTTTAACGAGCTTGGCACTGCCCATATCGATCAGGCAGATGTCAAAATAGCCGCTCGACACCTGCTCCTCGAGCGGGATGCGATCGTGACGCAGCATGATGTTGCGCATGGAGAGGTCGCGGTGAACAAAGGGCGTGTCGAGTGATTGCGTGGACAAGATGATCTTGAGTACGCTCCAGCCCAGCGCAGCGACGATATCGCCGGGGCAGGTTTCAGCGCCATCACATAGAGCGGACCGTGCATCAAGAAGCGAGACGCCATCAACCCATTCCATAAGCAGCGCCGGGGTTCCGTCTGCCGTGTAGCCAAAACCGTAGACATCGGGAAAACCCCTTAGATTGGATACGACGGAGAGCGTGCGGTATTCCTCTTCCAAAGTTTCTCGGTTGAGCTGTTCTTGCTCGGGTTGGGCATCGGGGCGCGGCATCTTAAGCGCGAGCTCAAAAGCGCGATCGCCGCTCTGGACGCGGCGGACATAGGCGTTGCCGCCAAAGCCGCCCTTTTGCGGCGGAACGAGAAGCGTGCAAAAGCGACGCCGTGCCGCGGCCTGCTCACGCTCGGAGAGCAGCGCTGGCGTATGAAACTTGACGAGTCGAACTTCTTCGTAGGATCCGGTCATGGCGCGCTTTCATCCTTTCTTCCATTAGCAGGATATGCGCTAGCCGCTGCCTTCTGTTGCGCAACATCGACAAATCTGCCGCTCGCCAATGTTGCGCAACAGAATCGCGCAAGACGGCGGTAGAAATAGGTCAATTAAAGTCGGCAATCAGGGGAACGATATGAGCTATTCATTCAGCGCATCATATGGAATCACGCGGGAACAGTGGAACAAGATGACCACGCGAGAGCAGGATGAGTTTGTTTGGGCGCAGCGGAGCGAAGACCGGGAGCGGGAGCGCGTTGAGGCGGCCAGGGCCTTGGAGCGGGAGCGCGTTGAGACGGCCATAGCCTCGGAGCGGGAGCGCGTTGAGGCGGCCATTCAGTCATATAAGAGCTCTCTAGCTGGGATAAAAGCCAAAGCACTTTCTAAGATTGAAGACACTGATGGTTCGGTTTCGGCATATTTTGATCGGTTGATCAATGCTCGTATCGAGGCTTTTTCCCAAGAGGCATTGGGCAATATGCCCAGTGGAATGCAAGCGGTAAACATGCGCTATGCCGAAACGGTTCGCGCTAAGATTCCGGCTCTGCTCGGGGAGATTAGCGCACTACTGCCCTCAACGGTTTCGGAAGCGCATAGAGAGCAGTTCGTTCAGCAGTCGCGAGCTCAACTTGAGGCTATCCAGACTGCTGAGCGGCTTCGCGCTCAGCATGTCGCGGAAATTACGAATTATGTTGTTGGTCCCGGCGGCGGAGTGGACCTGAAGAAGGCACTCCGTTACCTTACCGAATCAACAACTAAACAAGAGGAAGGGTCGCTCGAAGAAGCGGCTCGCGCGTTTGAGACTTGGGCGGGACGTGTTACGCCGCTTATGCAGGACGAAGCACTCGATATCCCCCTTCGAAACCGTATCTCTGCAAAGTTTGAGAGCGTCCGCGCCGCTTTTGATGCACTTGGGCCTGATTCGCGCGTCGATGATCGCCTGGCGGCGATGAAGATGATGAATGATTTTGAATACGTAGTAAAAAACGCTACGTATGAATCGAGCGAACGGCACCGAGTCTATGAAGAGTATCGTGCGCGCATCGAACGTGCCAACAACCGTTACGGAAAGAGTCTGCCGCTTAAGCAATTGCACGAGATCGAAGATGTCTATGCTGCAAACGATGAAGCGGAGGCTGCCCTTGTCAATGCTATGAAAGACGACTATATCGAGCGTTCTATCAACGAGGTCATGGCTGCTCGCGGTATTAACGTTACTCGCTATGCCGTTATGGAGGGTTCGGGAAAGCCCTGGCGATTGATGTTTGACACCAAGCAGAACAAGGCCATCGCCCTTTTGCGCAGCACGAAAAGAGATCGACTCATCATCCGCGTTGTCGCAGCCAACCCTGAGGAGTTTTCTGAGGATCCTGATAATCCGACCATCATCAAGGACATGAAGCCGCAGGATCAAGCGACTGTCGAGAAGGTCTATAGGGACCAGATTGAGTTCTGCGACTTCTACAAACAGTTCGAAGAGGATCTTAAGGCCTACGGCGTAACCGTTCCGGCCGAGGGTGCAGGATTGACCACACAGGCCGCGAATCCCGCTGCCGCCGTCGAGATTCATCCGCACGATTACGTGCCGCCTGTGCCTTCCGCAGATGCGGAGCGCCGCCTGCGTAACCGTCGCCAAGCAAGCCAGCTCAAGCAAAGAGAGATGAGGTAAATCATGACATGGGAATGCCCAGAATGCGGTTTTGATAATGATGACGAGCGCGATATGTGCGAGGAATGCGGTGCTCCGCGTCCCGCCGGCGTAGCACCTGCGCCGTCGACGCCTGCCGCTCCGGTGCAAGACCTCGCTGCACCAAGCGGTGAACGTCCAGCGCCCGCCGTCTATCCTGCGACTTCTTCGATGGGTGGTACACCACAGGTTCAACAGTCTGCATCCCAGCAGGTGTATCAGTCTGTTCCCGTGCCCGCGGCGCAGCCGGCACCCGCGCCTATGCCTCAGCCGGTGCCCGTGCCACAACCGATGTCCACCCCACAACCGATGCCTGCGCCCGCGCCGCAGCCCGCGGCCATGTCGATGCCGCAGCCTACCCCCATGCCTATACCTGCGCCTCAACCCGCAGCGAGCGCCGCTGCTGCGTCTCCGGTTCCCGCGCTTGTGCTCATCGACCCGTCCATGGGTGAGCAGCTGCGTCTCACGGGCATGACCGTGCTTGGGCGTAACGCGTTTCCCAGCATGGCATCGAACTTTGCAATATCTCGCCAGCATGCCAGCGTTCGCTTTGAACAGGGTACCTGGTTGGTTGCCGACGAGGGTTCCAATAATGGAACGGCCATTATGCGCGGTGGCCAGATTCTTAATTTGGCCCCCGGCGTGTCCCAGCAGATCCATACTGGTGACGTGCTGCTGATCCCGGCGGCATCTGGTGAGTTTGCCCAGCTACGTTTGATGGTCACCGTGGAGGAGCCTCCTGCGGTGCAGCCCACGCAGGCTCAGACGGCGGTTGCGCCGCGGCCTGCGGCCGTCGCGCCCGCTGCGGCACCCGCCACGCCAGCCGCTAGCCCGTCTGCCGGCGTTGAGGGCTGGTTTGTCGAGTGTCCCGAGTGTGGTCGTCTACACCTTGTTGCCGATGAGCGCGCAAAGGTCGGGGATGGCTGTGAAGAGTGTGGCTGTTCGCTCGCGCGCACGTCTGCCGTATATCGTACGCTCGACCCCGGCGAGGATTACTCGGATGTTCGTTAGCCAGATGCTTGCGCCTGTCGTTTCTCTGGGGCCAGGCGAGCGCATCGCAATCTGGACTAGCGGCTGTTCTAAGCACTGCGCCGGATGTATCTCGCCCGAACTTAGGATGCAGCTGCCCGAGCAGGATGTCGACGTTGATGAGCTTGCGCAGATGTTGCTCGATACGGCGCGCGAACATGGCGTGCATCGACTGACAGTTTCGGGTGGAGATCCGCTCGAGCAGGCACCAGAGCTCGTGAAGCTGCTGACAACGATCCGCTGTGCCTACGACGACATTCTCGTTTACACCGGATTCACGTTTGAAGAGCTGCCGCAAGTGATCGGTGCGGATACGTGGGAGACGCTTAAGTCCCTCATCGATGTGCTGATCGACGGTCCGTACGTAGACGAGCTCAACGTGCCCGATTGTGCGCTGCGCGGCTCGACTAATCAGCGCGTGATCTATCTGAGCGACCGCCCGCACGATGACTACGACCAGTATCTTCAGCAGCCTCGTCAGCTTCAGAACTTTGTTCAGGACGGCACTGTTAACACCGTCGGCATTGCTAACCGCTACCACCACGAATTTCCTGTCAAGGAGGTATAACACATGGCAACTGATTTCGAGCGCCAATCCTGGCAGCGCGAGATGCTCAACTTTAAAGGGGTGAAGAGCCTCTTTATCCTTGAGGGCAACGTGAACGACAAGTATCCCGATGTGGTTGACGGCGGCCTTCAGTTCTCGGAGCTCGCCGAGGTTGTGCGCGGCCTTTTCGAAGACGCCAATGGCTCAGTTGAGTACAACGTGGCATATTTCGATCCCATCCAGCTGTTTTCGAGCAGCATGGGCAACGTCGATTGCAAGCGCCTGGTGTCGCTGGCGCACGACGAGGCTTCCAAGAGCGACGACCGCATGATGGAGGCGAACGCCTGTATCGCCGATGGCCGCCAAGCATATGCCACCGAGCAGTCGAGCCTGCCATCATACGGCGAGGTTATCCGCTCAATGTTGCGCCTTAAATACAACGACAATCCCGATGGCGGCACCGAGGCCAAGCCGCTTTGCGTGATCGTCAACATGGCGTCGCGTCTGCTTGCCTCCTCGACCGGTCTTATGCCCGACGAGACGCAGTTTTTCCTTAATCTGTACCTTGGTGCTAGCAAAGCACGCCTTATTAACCGCACGGCTGTCAACACGCTCATTCTGGTAACGGATAACGTGCGCAACCTGCCCGTGTGGTTTATCGAGGAGAACCCCTTCTTGCGCACCATCACGCTGCCGCATCCCGACCGCGACATGCGCGAGGCCTACATCCAAAGCAAGTTTGGCTTTGGTGAGGCGCTGTCCGATTCCGATGACCGTGCGGTGCGCCGCTTTATCGATACCACGGACGGCATGAGCGTTAAGGAGCTCGAGGGCCTGCAGCGTATGTACCAGCGCGACATGCAAAACCCCGAGGCTTCCATCGAGGCCATCCTTCCCAAGCTCGTCGACGTGTATAAGTACGGCTTTCGCGAGAACAAATGGCAGCAGATGTTCGAGAAGCTCGAAGAGGATCCCGAGGCAAAGATCAAGCGCCGCGTGAGGGGTCAGGACGAGGCCGTTGAGAAGGCCGTCACTGTGCTCAAGCGCTCCGTTATGGGCCTTTCGGGTGCTACCCATTCGTCTGGCTCTAAACCCAAGGGCGTCCTGTTTTTGAGCGGTCCCACCGGTACCGGTAAGACCGAGATCGTTAAGGCCATTACGGAGCTCCTCTTTGGCGACGAGCGCAGCATGCTGCGTTTTGATATGTCAGAGTACGGTGCCGAGAACTCCGACCAAAAGCTCTTTGGTGCTCCTCCGGGATACGTGGGCTATGCCGAGGGCGGTCAGCTGACCAATGCGGTCAAGGCCAATCCGTTCTCGGTAGTTCTTTTCGACGAGATCGAGAAGGCCGCGCCCAGCATTATGGACAAGTTCCTGCAGATCCTCGAAGATGGCCGCCTGACCGATGGCCAGGGTAATACCGTGTACTTCTCTGAGACGGTCATCTTCTTTACGAGCAACATCGGCTTTTCCAAGATTGAGATCGATGCCCAGGGCAACGAAGTGCGTAATACCATCGCGCCCAACACGCCCTATAACGAGATTTGCGAGCGCGTGCGCACCGAGATGGATCGCGAGTTTAAGCCCGAGTTCTTGGGCCGTATCGGCGACAACGTGGTGATCTTCAACTTTATCGACGATGCCGTGGCGCTTCAGATCCTTAATTCCAAGATCGATGCCGTTAATCGCAACGTGCATAAGGCACAGCCCGATATTACGGTTGAGGCGACCGATGCCGCCCGCGAGCTGCTGCACTCCATTGCCATGACGGATGCTGTCAAGGCTAAGGGCGGCCGCGGCATTGGTAACTTGGTGGAGAGCGGCTACCTTAACGGGCTTTCCGATTTTCTGTTTGAACACCGCGCCGAGTGGCGCGGCCGTCCCGGCATGGTGGCACGCGCCGTGCCGCAGGGCGAGGGCGATGATGCGCATATCGCGTTTGAGCTCGTGCCCGGATCGATGGGAGGCGATTGGCGATGACGAAGTTTATCGCTGCAGCAAAAACTCAAGCGGGAACCAATCACCCTGTCAACGAGGACCGTTTGCTTCTTGACGGTGATGTCCTTTGCTATGGCCTAGTGGGCGATTGCGAGCGCGAGATGGGCTGTATGGCAGTCTTTGACGGCGTGAGCGAAGGCGGGCACGGAGCGGCCGCCTCGACGCTTGCTGCCCAGGCGTTTGCACAGACGACTCAGGTTTTTGGAGCCGATTCGATTGATGTCCTGCAGGATCGTTTGCGTATGGCGGGCGAGCGCGCCGAGAACGATGTCGAGTCCTATGCGGCCCGTTATGGCCTGCCCGTTGCCGCATCCACGGTTGCCGGGCTTATGGTGGCACATGATGGGGCTGCCGCAATCTTTAATGCTGGCGATTCGCGTGTGTATCGCTTGCGCGATGGCGTACTTGCAGTATTGAGCTACGACCATACGCCCGAATCCCGCTTGGGCGGCGTTGGTTTTGAGTACAGCGATGAGTCGGTCTCGCATTGCATTGAGTTGGCGGTCGGTCTTAATCAAGGAGGACGAAACTTAGAGATCAATACGACCACGTTGTTTCCGGGCGATCGCTACTTAATCTGCTCTGACGGCATCGATGGGGAGATTGACCTTGCGCGCCTGCAGCAGATGCTTGCGAGCGATTCGACCTGTGCGCAGCTGTGCGAGGAGCTGTATGCCGAGGCCCGCATGAACGGTTCGACGGATGACGCGACGCTGATCGTTATTGAGATAGGGGAATAAAGATGTCCGATGAGACGATAACGGTACACCGAGATGGTGGCACCGGCAACGATGAAACTGTGACGGTCCGTCGTGGGGACGTACCCGTAAACGGTGAAACGGTCACCGTGCATCGCGGCAATCAGGCTCCTGCGCCGGGTGAGACCGTGACGGTGCGCCGAGGCGCTGCTCCGGTGTCCGGCGAAACGGTGACCATTCGCCGCGGCGATGCCCCGTCGACAGGCGAGACGGTAACGGTGGACCGCTCGGTTCCTAGGGCAAACGGCGAGACGTTGACGGTGAGTCGTCCAGTTTCTGCGACTGGTGGCGAGACCGTTACGGTTGCAAGGCCGATGACTGCTCCCGCTGGCGGCGAGACGGTCACGGTTTCTCGGCCGGTGACGTCCGTTGCGGGCGAGACCGTAACGGTGACGCGACCTGCCGCTTCTAGCGGTCAAACGATAACGGTCCCACGCGGCGCGGTGGCAAATTCCAATGGCGAAACGGTGACCGTTTCTCGTGGGGACGTTCGCGCTGCTTCCTCCGTGCCCGTATCCCCTTTCGTTCCGGAAGATGTGACGATTACCTCACGTGACGACCAGCAGTTTATTGTTCACCTGGGTCAGGTTGTCGGTCATGGTGGTCAGTCCACGGTCTTTGCTGCCGAGCGGGTGGATGACGGCCTCGCATGTGTTGCCAAGGTGTTTAGCCCGCTTGTGGATAAAAAGCGTAGGGAATATGAGAAGACCGTGCGCGCTGTCATGAGCCTCAACGATCGTCCTGTGTCGGAAACGCACTTGCTGCCGATTTTTGCCTATTTACATCAGGGCCTGAGCGCGACCGAAGTGGGGGCCATAGCTCCCCAGCTTTGGGATATTGCCATCACTCCCAAGGCTACCTGTCTTAGCGACCGTCCCCGTAGCAAGCATATGGTCAAAAGCCGCGTGATTCCGGAGCTGAGTCATGCG
Source organism: uncultured Collinsella sp. (assembly GCA_902478945.1). Taxonomy (GTDB): domain Bacteria; phylum Actinomycetota; class Coriobacteriia; order Coriobacteriales; family Coriobacteriaceae; genus Collinsella. The sequence goes on along the minus strand of CABSMX010000011.1, from coordinate 19,410 downwards.
ATTAACCTGCTTCACACTGAGTTCGGCATCGTTCATCGTGATGTGAAGCCATCGAATGTATACCTGTACGATAAGCAAATCGTGCTTGGAGACTACGGCTCTGCTCGCTCGCTTTCCGGTGTTGACGATCGCCTTACCAACACCGTAACGATTTCTAATGGCTATACGCCAGGTAGCGGTGGCAGGGTCGACCCCAGCAACGATTGGTATTCGTTTGGCTATACCATTTGGACGCTCTATGAGGGCAATGTTCATCCGCTCCAACAAAGGATAGATGATAACACCATTGCAGATTTTCTGGATACGGGTCAACCTGTTGAGTTCACCCACCCTGATGACGCTACCTTGGGCAATCTACTGCAAGGCCTTACGTTTGAGCTTGCAAACAAGCGCTTCGGATACGAAGAAATTAAAGACTGGATCGCTGACCCCGACCACTTCTATCGTCAGCTACCCCTCTTCGATTTCAAGAGTGGCCATGCGCCGTATGAATTTGTCAGCAGGCTTTATACCGATCCCGTGTCGCTCGCTCGTGGACTCGCGTCTCATTGGGACGAGGCAAAGCAGCGCATGCAGCAGTGGCAGCTCGAGCGCCAGATGCGTAAATGGAACGAAAATGACCTCGAGACAAAGATCCATGCGATCACCGAGGCGAAAGCGAAGGACGGAGAAAAACCGAATTACGATTTCAATCTTGCTTGCGTGATCTACGAAATGTCGGGCGGCAAGATCATTTCGTGGCGCGGCGAAGATGTTTCGCTAGGTGCTGGAAAAAATAATCTTCCGGCGCGCATTGCCAACATGACAAATGTAGAAATTGATCGCTATGCGGTGAAGTCGGGGCTTGACGGCACCGAGTCTATGGGCGTGCTCCCCTCGGGCTTTCTTTCCTACGTTCTTTCCCGCCAAGGCGAGCATGACGAGTCGGTTGCAACTATTGCCGAGAATATCAAGGCAATTGAGGATCTTGCCGTTGCTTCCGACGATCCGCATTTTGCTGCCTGCCTATTGAAGGGCTTCCTTACGTTCGACGAGTTGGAAACTCATGCTGCGGCCCAGCAAGAGATCAAGAGACTCATTGGGAACCCCCGGGCATTTTTTGCCACTTGCTCAACGTCTCGTGCTGTCGATGAGTTCTTCCTGCTCTTTGCAGGAGATGTTTCCATGGACGCTATTATTAAGGCACGTGGTGACGCTCAGAGCAGAGGGTCAATTGACGTTGATGTCGTACTCGATTTCATGGACCGTGTCGCCGACAACAAGGCTCCCGTGCGAGCGTTCTACCGTAAATACGGCAATATGGCAGGCTGGATTTGGCTTTCCGAGCACACCGCCCTTTACGAGGTACTTCCGGGCTCTGCCGGAGAATCCGCAATCGTCAATCTTCGCGGCCTATCTCCTTCGGCGCAAGCATCGGTTGCTTCGCTCATGCAAGCGGGGTCCAATATCCGAATCGAAGGCAGCAAGCTTCGTGCCGACATGGAGGTGACACCTGTTCCCTATGTGAATGGCTGGCAGACGAGGGACGTTCTTCTTACTCGACCGCTTACGTTGAATGCTCTTTTCTGTGCCGAGGCGCGAGGAGAGACAGTGCCACGCGGATATGTGGCAGAACTGCTTGCAGGCGGTGCGGATGAACAGCTGCTCGATGGCATCGGAATCAGGCTTTTGGCTCATGCGAACCTGACGCCTTCCGCCAGTTATTCTCAATTTCTCGAGGACGAGAGAAACGACGCAGATGGCGCGCTCGAAGGTGCTATCCAACGGGATACTCAGGACTACAGCATGACCGAAGGCATCGCTGATACTGCCGCGCGTATTGAAGCTGTAAAGAAAGAGCAGAGCCGGGTGCTGCGCTGGACATGCGTTGTGGCAGTAATCTACTTCGTTGCCATCCTATGCGCACGTGGCTCTTTTGGACAGTTCATCGTTATGTGTGGCACCCTCGCCCCGCTCGCAGTACTGTTCTTGGTCGCGGCGTTTGTTGGAATCTTCGGCTTCTTGGCCTTGAACCTGCTCCGTTCCTTTTCCGCGGTTGACCGCGTTCAATCGCTCGACAGCGATTTGGCGGCCAACGCAGATCTTCTCGAAAGCCGTCTGGTTCAACTCGTCGATTTTGATGGCCGCACGGGCGCAACGGTGGAAAAGCTCTTGATGGTGGGCGTTGACGAGGATCTTCCGATGACACAGGGAACCGATTTTTCGTTTGGTTCTGAAGGCAAGGCCTTCTACGCCGATCCTGAAGTTATGGATAGGCTTGGCAGATTGGCAATTCGCCTTTTGCTTATCACGTCGGCCGTGATTAGTGCGTCTGGGTTTATGGGCACTGTGTTCATTGACGGTGATGTGATAGCCAAAATCGAGGTAGTCTCCGCTATCGCCGTTGATGCACTCATCTGCATTTACGTGCTGGGCGATGACGAACATCCTGGCAGCGCCGCGTCAATACTGTCATGGTCTTGGATCTGGTTGGGCCCGCTGGTCATCGCGTTTTTGCTTTGGGGCGTCGTATCGGTTCTTCAGGCGTTCGGAATGGTGGGCGCTATTATCGCCGTAGTATTTCTCATCGGATGTTTTATTAAGTAAAGGGAAATTCAACCATGCCAACTTTAAATTTTCGTAAGCTGATTCCGGGAGGCTATTCGGGGGCCGGCCCGAATGCCGGCAATTCGGCTGCGCCGCGGAGAAACGATGGCCTTCATGGCACCGAGCGACGTGCCATGGGCGCTTTTGACGACATGTTGGGTATTGAGAACGTGGCGTCCCAGCGCGGCTCTCAGACGAATGCACGTTCTCGTTCGAACATGGCGCAACGCGAAATCCGGAATGACGTGGTAATCAATGAGGGCTTGGGCTCGTATGACGGACGCCCGTGCTCCATCAGGATTTTCGAAAACCACCTCGAGATTGTCGCCAAGCGTGAGGGCTCGACGCTCGATAATCACCCCGCGCTCAAGATGCTCGTCCCCGGCATAGGCAACAGCAAGGCGGTGGCGGGTAGACTTTTCGCTCCGGGTAATTCCAATCCGCCGATCATCATTCCCTTTAATTCGCTGAGCGGTTTCCAGGAAGTGAGCGGGTTTATGCCCACGTTTGTCTTCAATCGGCGTAATCCTCAGACCAGAAAGATGGAGACGCACACCATCAAGACGATGACCAGGGAGTTTGGGTATGCACTTAACCGCTATGCCCAGACACACTTCCATTATTAATTAGGTAAAGGCAGAACACATGGCAGACGATAACCAGCAAGGGGGCATGTCGGCGCAGGAGAGACTTGCGCGCCTCTATAACTCTCGCGTTGATGACCAGCAGGGGGATGCGACGCCGGCTGCGGGACAGGTGGCGGGAACACGTGTTTCGGCAGGTGCATCGCAGGCACAAGCCTCTTCCGCCCAGGAGCGGCTCGATCGTTTGCGTGCGCGACGCGCTGGCGTGCCTCTTCCGGGCAATCCGGAGGCAGCTACTCCGGTAAACAACGAGGGCGCGAATCGCCCTCGCTTTAACATCAATCTTTCGCGCATCGTGGACGCGATTCCCACCATTGTTCGGTATTTCCCGCTGCGTATTTTTACGGTTTGGGGGCTCTGCTCGGTCTGGTACCGCATGTACTTGAACGTTGGCGGAGACGATGTGTTGCATACGGGGCTTCCGGCGCCGGGGTATAGCGCATTCAATCCATTCGCTTTGGGCGCTGTTGTATTCATTGGTCTTCTCGTAGTTTTGACAGAAATCATTGCCGGCCCGTTGAGCTTGATCATTAAGCAGTTAATCATCGGCGCCACGTATTTCTTCCGCGGTTCCGCCGCCACCCGCGAGGCCCGCGACCGTGCGCATGCGAACTTCAGCCTGCGCCGGCTCGTCACCGAGACGGTCCGCGGCTACCACAGCGGCTACTCGGTCTTCGGCTCCATGGCCCGCGCGACCCGCGGCGCCCGCAACAGCGCCTCCACGCTCGATTACAGCGTCGGGGCCTTCACGGGGGAGGATCCCAACGCGCCCGTCTACGATGACGGCCTGGGCGACCGCCCCTCGCAGATGGAGCTTACTGACGACGCGGCGTCGAGGATCTGGGACCTGTACTACCCGGCCTATGGCGCCGAGGGCCCCATGTCTAACCTGCACGAGGCGCTCGCCTCGGGCGACCCGCAAGACTACACGACCCTGATGAGCCTCGCCCTCAACGTGGCGGAGTGGTGCGAGCAAAACGGCACGCCCGACACGCACGGCTGGTTCGACGACCCCGCCTACCCGGGCGACTACGTCGATGCCGGCACGTTCTACCTCATGGCGTACTCGTTCTGGGAGCGAGCGGCCGAGGCGCGGCGCGTGGGGCCGATCGAGCCGCTCGCGGATGACATGAGCCGCTTCATCCTGCGCCACCTGAGCGACTGGTCGCGCGAGAACGCCCATGCCTACCGCTGGCGCGGCGACTGGCGCGACGCTGACTACTTCGACAAGGACCGCCTGTAGGCGGCGGAGGGGGAAACACGGATGGCAATTAATCAGAACGGGTCTGGCCGCGGGGGCGCCGGGTCCAACGGATCGGATGTCAACGATATCGTGAACCGCCTGGGCGGTCCGCGCGTGGTGATCGTTCTTGCCGTGGTGGTGGTCATCGCCATTGTGGCGGTCACGTCCATCACAAGCGGCATCTCCGACACCAATCGGCAGACCGAGCAGCGCGCCGAGGCCAAACAACAGCAAGAAGACGAGGCGGCGCGCGCTCAGCGTAAAAAGGAAAAAGAAGAGCGCCATCAGGAAGAAGCGAAAAAGGCCACAGTGCTTACGCTCGATGAAATTACGGACGAGGCGCTACGCTCGGACTTAGCGCTCGATACAGATGAGGACGGCAATATTTCGCAAGAGACTGCGGATGAAGCTAGCTCAATCGACGTCGAGTCGTTTGATTCGCTTCCACTGTTGGCCAACTTCCACAACATCACGACGTTTGGCATTGGCGACTACGACAGCGAAAGCTACGACATAAGCTCCATTAGCAATATTACTCATCTGTCCATTGGCGACTGCTCGGTGCCTCAGGTTGATCTCACACGTTTTCCTCAGCTACAGCGCGTTACCATACACAGGCTCGAGAGCCCCGTCGATACCTTGAATGCCAAAAACATGTCCTCGTTGACGAACGTCCAGATCGAAGGCCTTGATGGCAGTATTGGGACGCTTGACCTGTCGGGTGATGTGAACCTCAAGGTCCTGAAGATCGGTTGCAGAGTCGATACACTCAATCTGTGCGGGGCAGGCAGGGAAGATGCCTTCCATTTCACTTTTACACCCAATTGTGTTGGCAAGATCTTGTACGACAGCGACACGAGCAGCAGCCTGGTCGAGTATTTGCAAAAAATGAGCAGTGACTACGGCTACACCATGGAGCAGCAGTAGCGATGCGCTCAAGTGAGGAGATGCGATATGGCGAATTTTAAGCCCGACATGTCTTGGCGGGATGACGAACGGGTTCAGCGTGTGACCGAGCAGCCTTCGGGCGGGGCTCATGAGCAGGCTGCCGAGACGTCGGATGTGCGGGTGAATATGCGTCCGAACGGGCAGGCAACCGAAAAGCCTGCTGGGCAGGCGCAGCAGACGCCGGGGCGTTCGACAAGTCGGATCCCTCGCCCTGCCGGCCAGCCGAATGGACAGGCAGCTGAGCGTGCTAATGAAGCCGTCTCTCGCTTGGGCGGCGTTCGCGCCCTGGTAGTGCTTGCGGCGGTTGTGGTCATAGGCGCGGTTGCCGTTTTCTCCGTGATTGGCGGCGTCGGTGACGTGCAGGGCGGCGGGGGAGCCTCGTCGAGCGCCTCTAAAGAGTCGAGCTCAACTGACGCCTCTGGCTCCGAGACCAAGAAAGAAAAAGGTCTCGTCGATGTTGATGCGATTTCGGATGATACGCTGCACGGGCTGCTTGCCGACTACGATAACGATGACGATGGCCAGCTGACCGCCAAGGAGACTCAGTGCATCACGAGGCTGGTCGTGACCGACGAGGTGACGGATTTCACGCCCATTAGCAAGCTGGACAAGCTCGATACGCTCGGCATCAATACCCTGAGCGCCAAGAGTGCGGACTTTAGCGAGCTCGAGGCACTTGAGGTGCTCAAGTTTGGCGACATGACGACCCAGGACCTCGACCTGAGCGTCTGTCCCAAGCTTAATTCCTTTAAGATCGAGGGCCTTAAGGGTGCTGTCAGTTCCATCAACGCCTCGGGTCTTAAGAACCTAATGTTCTTTACCGTTGACCAAGGTCTTCAGGGTGACGTCGAGAAGATTGATCTTTCGAATGATGACATTCTTGGCGCACTCGAGATTACCTGCAACGTCGGTGAGCTCAACCTGTCGGGTTGCAGCCACTCGTTCCCCAAGCTCAACATTGCCGCTGATCACATCGACAAGATCGTGGTCGACAGCAACACCAACGCGGACCTGGTGGCTACCCTGCGCGATCTTTGCGCCCAGAAGGGCTGGACGCTGGAGGAGCGGTAGGGTCTCTTGAAGCGGCAGAGTAACTATTGCTGCAAGGCCATAAACGAACAAAAAGAAGCGGGGCTCGGTTATTTCCGAGCCCCGCTTCTTTTTGTTCATTATTACTGGATGGTTTTCTTTCCAGCCCATTTTTCTCTTACGACTGTTTTCCCTTCCTGTATTCCTCCTCAAGATCGTTGATGGTTTTATTTTCATCGGTCGTCCACATAGTTTTACCGTTGGAGCTTCGGCCTGCTACGAATCCCGCTGCCGCCGAGGGACTCGAAAACGCAATGTCATCGGTGAGCACGTAATCCTCTATGAGGTCTGCATGCGCGTTGCGTTGCTTGATGACGGAGACCGGGCAGCTTACCGTAAGATCCCTGGCAATCTTCGTGCCTTTTTCGACGATAAAAACGCCATCAGACACATGAGCGGTCCCTTCGGAGTTCTTTGTCGAGAGATGAAACACATGGCCGGAAAGTGCGGCGGCAAGCTCGTCGTCTAATGTCTTGACCGTCTTCGCTTCCGCAATCGTAGAATCCTCTTCCTCAACCATTTGTTTGCTCTTAATGATTGAATCTGCAACGATGAAAATCTTGTTAGCAAGCCAGCGAACGATACAGTCTTTCACGAAATCGTAATCAGACCCCTGCGCATCGTCCTTAAGAAGCTCAATGAACTTAGGGAGGACCGCCTCCAGGCCATTGAGCTCTTTGATTGCCTCCCAAGTGCTATGGGCGTTTTTTGCTGAGTTCTTATCTTTTGAGGGATTATCGGAGACGCTTTTGTCGCCGCTTTCCTTATCGCGGATTCCTCGGGTCTGTTCTTTAGCGAGTGACTCGTCATGATCGTTTTTGTCGTCATGGCTGTCCGAGCTAGTTTGACTGGATTTTTCTTTTGCAGTGGGTTCTCCGTCGGGGCTTTCACCATATTTCTTTTTTAGATTCGCTTCAATTTTATCTTGGCTTGTCCAAAAAACGGGAATGCACCGGCGAGGCCTATCGTCCTTGTCAGTTTTTTCATCATTTTCTCCTTCAGCGTTTTCAAGGAAATGATTGTATTCGTGACAGCAGTTCTTGCTTTCGATATAGCCAGGCGTTATGAAAGCAAGCAGGATGTCCGAGCCTTCGAGAGCTTCATTCATCTTCTGTTCCCAGCGCTGCCCGTAATCGATGGAGACGATATCGGTGAACTTGTCAATTCGATAGTCGGTCAAAGCAAGCATATCTTTGCTTGTGTTGAGCATATCTAGGGTTCTGTCAACGATATCGAGCATGTGGTTGAATGTGTTGTCCGCACGTCGGTAGCTTACGAATATCCGCAGAAGGGTGTGGCCCTCGCTATCTTGCTTTAGATTTGCGGCGGATGGCTTTCCCATGTTGCAATCCTCTCGATTGAAATCGCTATTTATCCATGTCCTTCTTGGGCTTGACAACATTTCCCTTGGCGATGCGGGCTGAGAGGGCGACGATGATTCGGTCGTAGGCGTAGACGTCTTTGCCTAGCAAGAATCCGCGAGCGCCGAGTACGTCGTTATCGGGTGTCATGTAGGCGTGACGCATGAGGGTGTCGGACTTGCGAACGCCTTCGGCCCCACTCTTGTTGGGCTTGCCGCTCAGGAACGCATCGACGACTGCTGCACGCATACGCTGCTCGCGTTCCTGTTCGACGGTGCCGTGTCCCAGTTCGGTCATACCCGTTGCCTGGCAGTAAGCGAGCCAGCGATCGTGCTCCATGTCCCCTAAACGACAGATAAGGGCGAATTCCTCGCGGTTCTTCTGCTCGCTGGCATCGAACTCGGCTTTGGTGGCTGCGTCGGGAACGACGGAGCTCAATATCGCATTGGCAATGTTGTCGTTATTCGAAGCCGGCTTGACCTTGCCCTGCAGCTTCTCCCTCCAGGCATGTTCGAAGGATCCCTGCTCCACGTCGGCGTGGCTAAAGCCAAGCGCCCAGAAGCGGTAGGGGATATGTGCTGCTGAAGCTCGGCTGCTGCTCTTGTTGGATTCTTTGCCGTTGTAACTATTGACTGCCTTATCAACAGCGAGTGTTGCGTCAAAATCATTCTTAATGGAGCCATTAAAGCAAAGGTCGTATGCCGCATTGATCTGTACGGCCAGGCGCTCGCGCTCGTCATTGATGATGTTGCCGTAGGTGTAGAACGCCTTGCGGGCACCAAACGGATGCATGATATTGGCGGCGTCTTTGCCAGTTGTCTGAGTCTTATCGAGGCTTTTAAGGGCGCCTAGGATTTCTTCGCTCTCGATATGGGGACAGATGACGGGTTGCTGTTTGGTGTAGTCCGGTGAGCCCTGGTCGATAAAGCGATTGAAGATCTGACGTTGGAGCATGAGCGAATAGGAGAGGTTTTTGTCCACAATCTCCCATGGTTACAAAAGCGTAAAGACGAGCGTCATCGGTAATTAGCGCGCTGTCGGCCTTGGACGATACACACTTGCTTTGAGCATCGTAGTGCAGCGTGGTGACGGTGCCTCCTGCAATAAGGCGATCAGTTGTAACCGAGGGCGCCTCAGCTTCTACAAAGCGAATTGTCGGTATGCCGTTGCAGCTTTCACCAAACATCTCAGGGTAGCGGGCTGCTTCGCGTTCTAGTATCGTTCGGGCGTTGGGGTCGACAACAACAATGTTCAGACGAACGCCCGGCATGCGGCCCATCCAGAAGGAAGTGCGTGTTGCCTGCATGCCGAAATTGCCTGCGCCGAAAACGAGAACGGTGAGATTCTGAGGCTTGGGATTCGGGTTGACGGAGATATCGATGGGCTCGAGCACGCTGTAGAGCGGAGCTTCTTCAAGTACATCGTATATTTCGTCTTGTACGCGTGAGAGCAAGTGAAGACAGGTTGGCTCATTGTCGGCTTTGATGGCATCGAAGATCTGGGCATCATCGGGGTTCTTGTGGGTGCAATGGAGCGTAATCTTGGGCGTGCAGCCGGCCTGAGGATCCCTGTGCGTCGCTTCGAGCATGTCGATCGTTGCGCTGACATTGTGTTCGGTTTCTTCGCTCGTTGCGACGACGTCAACTGCGAGCAGATGCTTAACTGCATCGCGCAGCGACGTAATCGTTGTGAGCACATCGGCTGCTTCGGTGTCGGTGAACACATAGCGCACATAGCCCTGGCACAGATTGCGCAGCACGCGCTGACGTTCGCTGTCCTCGTCGCTGCCTAGACAGAAGATGAGGGCGATGTCGCCGTTGCCATTCGCGTTATTGAGTGTTCCGTCTTTGATGTTGTTAACGATATCACGCGCGAGCAACTCGGTGTTGGCGTCGACACTCTCAAAGATAATTGCATGGTCGGCATATTTGAGATGACGCTTGATAACGCTGCCCGAGAGACGCGTAGCAACAGCGTTGAAGGCAAATAGGCCAATTTCAACGGGAAGGGCGATGATGTATGCAAGTGTGAGCAGCGAATAGAGCAAGTTGAATACCTGGCCGGCAATGCTGCCGCCAAGGGGAATAGCGCTATAGACGGTTGACGTCACATCGGTGAGGCCGGTCTGGATGGTCGTTGTCCATCCCACGGCAAAGAAGTTGGTGATGACCCAGCTGATAAAGTTGAAGGCTCCCGGCTCCCAGCCCTCGCCAAGATCCGAAGAAAAGCACTGCGCCCAGGTAACGGGGGCAAATAGGCAAAAAGCGCCAAGAGCAAGAATTCCAAAGGCGACGATGCGACGGTTGGAATTGATCTCGAAGCCAAAGAGTTTGTGCTGATAGTTGTGCCGTTCCAAGTGTATGGAATAGCAGAGCGCGACGAGAGCGACGAGGAATGCCACGAACCAACAGATTGGAGAAATCAAAGTAGGTACCTCCTGTGAGTATAGAGATGAACGGATAACGTGAACTGGGCCCATTGCCGCCTACGTAAGCATGCGATCCCTCAGCTCGGCCGCCTCGTTAATCTCGACATTGGTGCGGCCTTGGTGGTCTTCGGTGCGCTTGCTGGTGAGTTTGCCGTCCTTTAGTCCGTAGGTGGTGTACTGAACGATTGCGCCGGCGGTTTCGGCTGCCTGACGTAGGGGCTCGTAGGTGTCGGTTTGCTCGCACCATGCATAGAAATCATCAACGGTGGCGTTGGGATTGCCGCTAAAGAGTCGATACCATTCGCGTCCAAAGTTGCCAAGGACCGAGAACGTCTTTTTCTCGACAAGCTTGTCGCCCTTGTATTTGTAGTCCAGCGTGAGGTCCACCAGATAGGCGGCTCCCGTTTCAAAGGCGTTCTCGTTGCCCTGATGACCGATGACCTCGGTCTCCGGATAGTGCTTACCAATAAACTCGGCGGCATCGCCTTCGTAATCGGCAACGATGCGCGCACTCTGCACCTTGCCACGTTTGTACGTGTAGTGCAGGATGCGCAGCAGTCGCTCCTGCCAAAACGCATAGGAAAACAGGTGGTCGACAAAGTGCGGGTTCTCAAGACGATTGGCCCGATCCATCCAAACAGTTTGGAACAGTTGGTAGTCGGCCTGCGGCTCGTCCGTGACCTCGCGGAACCACTGTACGGCGACGTCGGCGGGGATATAGAACGATAGTCGCTCCTGCGGAGTACCGCTCTTGGTCGTTTTGGCGCGCAAGGGAATCTCGACCTCGTAGCCAGAACCGTCGTCCGTTCCGCAGTTTAAAACGGGCGGCAGCATATACTGGCAGGGGCCCTCGTCGCATACGCGCATCGGCTGGGGGCTAACAGGTTGCCCTTCAAACTCCATCTCGATGTCTGTGTCGTCTTCTTCGTCCTCGTCATCATCTTCGATGCCAAGGTCGTAGCCGGTGTAGTAGTCATCCAGGTGTCGCTCGTTTACATTTCGCCCGTTTACGACGTCAAAGACGGTAACACCCGTCATGCGGTCGCAATACTTTGCGACTTCAAAGAGGTTGCAGCTCTCCTCGGGCGTAAAGTTATCCATGCGGTGCAGGAACTCGGTAGAGCATTCATCGGGATCATAGCCGTCCATTTCGCTGTCACCGAGCCAAAAGTTGGGATCACGATTGCTTTTGAAGTACCACCAGTACCAGACGGGGCCGAATACCGCATTTACGCCAAAAAAGACTTTCTGGATGATGTTGCCGTTGCCGTCGAACTTGTAAGCGAGCGGCAAGTTAACAACCGGAACGTTTGATGTGTCACGCGCCATGGTGTGCTCCCTGCGATGATTTGTGTTGCGCGCGAAGGCCAGATTCGATGCGTCTGACCTGCGCGCGCCTGTTACTTCGCATACTAGGCCGCCTGCGTTGCATTCTGTTGCGCAACATCGCGGACGGTGCGGTTCGACGTCCAGGGGCGATGCCGCGCAACAGATACATGGCTTGGTCGTGCCAATCGCTCTCTAGTAGCGCGCCGAGCGCTGGGCGTTGCCCGGGTTGTAGCCCGCCCAGGCGGCGATGACGTCCGACTCAACGACGCTCGTTGCAATGTTGATAAAGCTGCCGGCACGGGGCAGGTCGGTATGGAAGTCTTCGAGCAGGTTGGGCTGGAACCTAAAGTCCTCAAAGTTGACGGTGTTGGGGTTGTAGAGCTGACAAGTACCATCCTCGGTAGAGATCGGGCCAACCATGTAAACGGCCTTGTGCTCTACGACCTCGGTATCGTCGACGTCGATCACCTCTCCACGATCGTGCGCGGCAGCGGCGTGCTCCATGAGCTCGAGGAATCGGTCGGCTTCGGCGCTGCAGAGTACGCAGCGCGAGAAGAGCACCGTAAGGGCATAACCCGTTTTACGGCCCAGTTTCTCTCGCAGCTCGCTAAATCGTTGCGACTGCTCCGGGGTCATGCGCGTTTTGGACGGTGCGGTCTGCTTGAGTCCGCACGCCTTAAGGAACATCGCGTTGGCCTTGCGCAGGGCGCTCATGGCGGCAGAGTCGCTCTTTGCCGCGGAGACGTCGATGCGTCCTCCCTCGGGAATCTGCTTATAGCGAGAGAAGCCCTTCTCGCCCTCGACGGGCATCCAGTACGTAATGACGTCATTTTCCACTACGCTAAAGCGGCACGTAAAGGGCGCGCCGATTGCCGGCGCCTCGCCGTAGAACTTTACGCGTACGGCTTGGTTGGTGTCCGCCATCCACATCATAAAGCGATGGCTATTGTCGCCGTCATGGCTCCGGAGCTTTGCAATAAGGTAGCAAACCGAGTCGCAACGGCTTTCGAGTGCGGCGCCTCTTCCGGTGGCGATGGCGCTTGTGCCTTGGGCCTTGAGCTCGATGTCGCGGTGCAGCGCGTTGAGCTCTTCGGATGTCAGCAGGTCTTGGCCGAGAAGCCCCGCGACAAGCGCGCCGACTTCTATGTCGGTAGTGAGGGCGGCGTCGATAACCTTGCGGTGCGCCTGGTGGCTTGCATAAGCCGGCATAGGTTTGCGGCCTGTGGCAAATCCAAATGGGTCGCGGATCTGGTCGCCGCCGCGATAGAGCGGCTCCAAAAAGAACATGTTCATGTCATTTTGCTTGCCCTGCTTTTGACCGTAGGCATCGAGGGAGTTCCAGACGTGCTTTTCTGCAATGGGGTTCATCCACAGACTGATTTTCGATTTTTCTGCCGAGGAGGTCGAGGTGTTCTTTTTGGAACTTGCGGCGGGACGCGAGGCCGGTTTCTGATATCCAGCGGGGAGAACTTGCTCAAGATCGAATTTTTTAAGCAGCCTAACGTAGACTCCGACCGATGCTTCTTCTGCCATTTCCGCCATGACCGACTGCGATGGGTCGTCGACAAAGGAAATGCGCGTTTTGCCATCATCGGAGACTGCCTGGCAGTAGCCGCATCGAAGTGCAACGTAGCCTTCGTTGTCGCTGCCGTGGTCAAAGTACATCTGCTCTTTGCAGCCGAGTGTGCCGGGGACGAATGCGGTCGGGTTTGCTATGTCGGGGATCGTAATGGCAGCGCCGGTCGCGCGTTTTAGCTCATCGAAATACTCGACGTATAGCGGAATTTTGTAGTGCCGGACGAGCGCCTCGAGAACGACGGCGTTGGGCACGGAGTGCGCCACGCGATAGCGCACGGAGTTATAGCCCCATTCGACATCGGTTGCGTCATCGGGGATTCCGTGGCCTGCCATGGTGGACAGGACTTCATCGGGTGAGTCAAACGTACCGTCGGGTGTGCCGCAAATCGCCTGGAGCGAGAACCCGCCAAAGCACTTGTCGAGATCATCGCGGATATACTCGCAGCAGTCATGATTGGGAAAGACGATGCGAAACGTCATCGCGCCCATGGCCTGGGACATGTAGACGTTGCCCGATGCCTGGGCATCGGACTCTGCCTGGGGCTCGTCATCCTCGTCTTCGTCGTCATCGTCCGATGGGTCTGCAAACGAGCTGTAGTTTGCATTGATCAGGTCGAGATACATGGAGACGGTCCCGCGGGTTGCCAGCTTTTGCATGATGGGATTGAACGTGTCCGCAAACGAGACCTCGCGGTCCTGGGGCACGCCATTTTGGGTCACGGAAAGCGTGACGGTCGCCACGCCGCAACGAACTGCCGTGGCATCTCGGTACTGGCTGTTGTCGGGGAAGAACGTCCACTGGCTTTTAGTGAGGCTTGCCGCAAACGAGACGTCGTCGTCATCGGGATCGGCTAGCCATGCTCCGGCCTTGTAGCCGTCGGTCACTACGTACTCGTAATAAACGGGCGCCCCGAGCAGGGCGGCGAGCGCCTTTGCAGCTCGCAGCAGCGGGATGCCGTCGTATTCGTATTGAAGCGAGTTGTAGCCCCACATCTCGTTGAATGTCCGTCCGCCTAGGGCGCCACAGATATGGATGCACATGGCGGCGTTTTGCGGCTGGCTTAAATCGCCAAGGTCGGAGATTGCGGGTATCAGCGTGGCGAGCGAAAAGCCGCCAAATTCCTGTTCCAGGGTCTCCTTTACCTGCATGCAAGCATTGTGTCCGGGAAAGACGATGCGGTTAATGACCCTTTGGGGCTGGATCTGACCGCCTGTCTCTTCGATTAGATGGCTAAAGAGCACGTCAACGTCCGATGCGTCCATGGTGGCGGTTGCGACCTCCTGCGTCTTGGTCGACTTCTTTTTGCGTTTGCTTGCCGCAGAAGACGATTTTTTGCGCGAGGGCGCCGGCTGGGGCTCCTCTTGGGCGCCAAACTGGTCCTTGAGAAAGTCGAAGTACAGGGACACGTTTCCGCGCTGCGCATACGAACGCATGATGGGGTCGGTGGTGTCCTCAAAGTACTTTTGGCTTCCGTCGGGCATGGACATGGTTCCCATGCCGCAGCGGAACAGGGTGTCGGTGGCGCCGTCGAACCCCTCCGGGAAATACACCCAGCAGCTCTTGTCGACCACGTTTGCAAACGAGACGCTATCGCCCTGCGCATCGGCGATCACGGCGCCGGCGGCGATCTCATCGGCATCGGTGTACTCGTAGTAGACGGGAACGCCGATCATCTTGGAGATAGTCTTGGCAACCTCCAGCGAGGGGATGCCGTTGTATTCGTACTGGAGTGAGTTGTAGCCCCAGACGACGTTGGTGACCTCTTCGCCGTCGGACCCGCAGGTTTCCAGGGCGGCATTGATGGCGTCGGTCGGATCCATGTGCTGGAAGTCCTCGTAATCGGGGATCACGGCAGCAAAGCAGAACTCGCCATAGTCTCGCTCCAGGGCAGCTTTGGCCTGCATGCAGATATCGTGGTTGGGAAACACGATGCGATTGACAATCTGGTTGATCGAGATCCCGCGGTCGGTATCTTGAAGTAGATGCTCAAAAATCTCGTCCATCGTTCCTTCTTTCGTATGCGGTGGAAGCCGACGATCCCGGGTTTTAGGGCTCGTGGCTTTGCTAACTCGAACGCTACCGCCCCGATGGGCGAGAACGTTGCGCAACATCCGCGAGTGCGCAAATTGCAATGCGGAACGGTTTGTCCCGAGGCGTTTTGAGAGCGGATCCGTCTCGTTCCCGGCAATGTTGCGCAACGTCTGCTCGGTATGGATTTCTACACTTGAGTTGTCCAAAAGGGATTCGGTTCTTGAATGAGGGATGAACGATGAGCGGGAACTCCTATTACGATGACGATATGTCTGAAGAGGACTACGAGCGGGTTATGGAGCATATGTACGAGCTTGAGTGCGAGCTCGAGGAGCCTCATGACGCTCGCACCGACCAGTTGATTCGCGAGGAGCTCGAGGATCTTTCGAGTGCCATGTTGTTTGAGCCGGTGGTCAAAAACGGTGAGTACCTTGGTGAGCGCGACCATGTGCCCGGGTATTGGACGGATCGTCGCGATTTGGAGTCCGAGTCTTCAGGCGCTTCGAGCGATGCCGACGAGGTGGAAAAGGATGAGCCGTTTGATTTGATTGGCTATCAGGGCTCTTCCTCGGGCGGTTCGGTGCTCGACATGTTTACTCCCATTTTAAGGAGTCGCGTGTTCTGGATCTTCATCGCGTTTCTGGTGTTTATCGGCCTGCTCGACATGTTCTATGACAGTTTTATTGTTCCTTCGGGCTTCGCTATAAGCCGCATCAATTTTCAGGGTTTGGTGTTGCTGGCGATTGTCGTTGCATGCGTTGCCCTGAGGCGTCGTCGCCGTTAACGGCGGTATTGACGCAGTTTCCGATGTTGCGCAACAGGTTATCTGGACAGCGGCGTATGCTCGGGTTGTCCTGAAAGCGAGAGAAAGGACAGGACAATGGCTGAAGTTGAAGTAAGGGCTTTGGGTCCCGACGACGTCGACGATATGGTCGATCTGGACGAGCAGTCGGGCTACGAGGTCTATGACGCGTGGGCGGACTATGTTGAGGACGAGGACGAGGAGAACTGTTACCTCTGGGGCGTCTTTGCCGATGATGAGCTGGTCGGTTTTTGCGTAACGGGCGGTTCAGATGACCCCGACCTGCCGGATGCCGTTACGGAGCACCCGCTCAACAAGTACCTGGCGACGTTTCTGAGCCATGTGTATGTTGACCCCGACTACCGCGGTAACGGCTATGGCGCGCGCCTGGTGCACGACGCCCTGTTGGGATACTGGGAGAGCGAGGGCCATCAGGAGCCTGCATTCCTGGATCTGAGCGAATATCTCTTTGACGATCCTGATGCGGATCCGATTAAGCTCGCACATCTGCTCATCGACTTCTTTGGCAAGAACGGGTTTGAACCCATTCCCGACGATGAACACGACATCACCTACACCTGCATGGTCTTGGATCCCAAGAACTTTAAGGACCCGGACGCAGAGTAGAGGCTGCGATCTGTTGGTTCAGCTTCCCTAGTTGATGTTTGACGGGGCCGGACGTTCCAGTTGTGATGGCTGGACGTCCGGTCTTTTTTGGCCTGTCGGGTTTGGTGATCGGCACGTTTATCTCGATCTGTAACACCTGGCGGGGGATATGGGGTCTAGTTGTTACAGATCGAGATTGGTCCTCGACCGACAACTCAACTGTCTCAATCTGTAACATCTGGGGCTGGTTTTGCTCCGTAACTGTTACAGATCGAGATGTTGTCTTCAGACGGATTGGTTTGTCTTGATCTGTAACAGTTACGGGTCGATTTACTCGGTAACTGTTACAGATCGAGATGTTAGCCAAGGGGCTGACTGAATGTCTCGATCTGTAACGTGTAGACCCGGTTTTGCCCCGTAACTGTTACAGATTGAGACGATCGGTCCAGACCCGTTCCTCCTGCTCCGTCATCTGTGGTTTACGTGGGGGCATACGGAGTACGGGTATACTAACCGGCGGCGAATCTGCTCCATCGCTTAGAGCTGCTGCGTCTGGACGGCGCGTGATAGGGCTGCCAAAGCGATCGCCAGCGTGCTGAGCAACGTCCTCTCTGTGCGCACTCGTTTTTGTATGTATTAGCGCACTACCAAGCACGCCCGCGCGGCCGCATGCCGCGCTCATGACGCGTGCAGATAAGGAACAACAACATATGCGTAATTCTGTATCCGACGTCACCGACGCCGAGATTTTTGACGAGACCCGCGAGGCTATGGCCCAGGCTGCCTTCGATGCCGCCGATGAGGCCAACGCCGCCCAGGCCGTCGAGTCCGCTACCGAGAGCCTGCCCGCCTTTGACGAGCTGGGACTTTCGGACGAGATGCTCCGTGCTATCGAGAACCTGGGCTACACGGCGCCGACGCCCGTGCAGGCCGGTTCGATCCCCGTGGTGCTCGAGGGCCGCGACTTGCTTGCCGCCGCTCAGACCGGCACCGGCAAGACGGCCGCCTTTTTGCTGCCGACCATGAACAATCTGGAGCACATTGCTCCTCCCAAACCCGTGCGCGAGCGCGGAGGCCGCAACCGCCGCCGCGGCGCCAAGAAGCCCGAGGGCAACGGCCGCGGCCCCGTGATGCTCGTCATCACCCCCACGCGCGAGCTTGCCCAGCAGATCGACGAGGTCGCGAGCAAGATCGCCGACGTCACCGGCCATGTCGCCGTGACCGTCGTGGGCGGCGTGAGCTACAAGCCGCAGACCGCGGCGCTCAAGTACGGTTGTGACATCCTGGTCGCCACGCCGGGCCGTCTGGTCGACCTGATCGAGCAGGGCGCTTGCCACCTGGACGAGGTTAAGGTCCTGGTGCTCGACGAGGCCGACCGCATGCTCGACATGGGCTTTTTGCCCGCCGTCCGCCGTATTGTGCGCGAGACGCCGGCCGAGCGTCAGACGCTGCTGTTCTCGGCGACCCTCGACGAGGAGGCCGTGGGCGAGATCACCGACCTGGTGAGCGACCCGGCCCGCGTGGAGATCGCCCCGGCCACGTCGACCGCCGACACCGTCGACCAGTTTGTGTTCCCGGTGTCTATCGAGGCCAAGAACAACCTGCTGCCCGAGTTCCTCAAAAAGGAGGGCCCGGAGCGCACGATCGTCTTTATGCGCACCAAGCACCGCGCCGACAGCTGCTGCCGTCGTCTGGAGCGCAAGGGCATCAAGGCCGCTGCGATTCATGGCAACCGCAGCCAGGCCCAGCGCGAGCGTGCCCTTTCGGCCTTCCGCGACGGTACCGTCGACGTGTTGGTGGCAACCGACGTGCTCGCCCGCGGCATCGACATTAGCGACGTGCGCTACGTCGTGAACTTTGACGTGCCGGCCGAGCCGACCGACTACATCCACCGTATTGGCCGTACGGGCCGCGCCGGTGAGCTGGGCTGGGCCATTACATTTGTTACCGAGCAGGACGTGGACGAGTTCTACGAGATCGAGAAGCTCATGGACAAGACTGCCGACATCTACGAGGCCGGCGACCTGCACGTGGGTCCCAATCCGCCCGCCGTTGACCCCGAGCGCGATCCTGCGGCCTTTAAGGTGAAGAAGAAGACCAAGCGCGGCAAGTCCAAGAGCAAGAAGAAGCTTGAGCAGGCACGTCGCGACGGCAAACGCAACGGCGACGATTACGGCGATGTGGCCGGTCGTTCCAACCGCGGTCGCGACGAGCGCCGTGGCGATGGCGAGCGTCCGAGCCGTCCCAAGCGCGGCGGTAAGACCCGCGTGCGCGAGGGCGTTCAGGCTCGCGTGGACGAGGCCGTGGAGAGCGTGGCCCGCGAGGTGGCTGCCGAGGAGCGCGGCGGTGCTGGTGCCGCCGAGCAGGCCCCGCGCGGCAACCGTGCCGAGCGCCGTGCCAAGCAGTTCCAGGGCGAGGCGCATCGCCGTCGCCGCGAGGACGAGGACCGCGGTGGTCGTCGCCGTGTTGAGCGCGAGGACGAGGGCCGTGGCTCGCGTGGCGGCAAGCGTGGCTCGGGCGATCGTCGTCGTTCCGGTCGCAATGACGAGCGCGGTGGCCGTGACGAGCGTCGTGGCGGCGAGGGTCGCGGTGAGCGTGGCGCCCGCAGCGGTGAGTCCCGTGGCGGCAAGCGCTTTGAAGAGCGTAGCGGCCGCGGTGGCGAGCGTCGCGAGGGTGCTCGCGGCAATGGCGGGCGCAGCGGCGCCGGCCGTTCTGGCGAGTCGCGCGATCGCCGCGATCCGCGTGCTGTCTCTTATACACATCT
>CABSMX010000010.1 GCA_902478945.1 uncultured Collinsella sp. | reverse complement strand
GCTGCACCCCGAGGCCGGCCACATGCTGGTAAGGACCCGTCCCACCGAGGAAGGACGCTGCGTCTGCCCGAGCCACGCGAGCTGCCTCGAGGGCCTCGCCTCCGGCCCCGCCATCGCCGCGCGCTGGGGAAAGCCCGCGGCCGAGCTCGCGGACAACGATGAGGTGTGGATGCTCGAGGGGGATTATCTGGGGCAGATGTGTGCGAACCTCGTGCTCATGTACTCGCCTCACCGCATCGTCCTCGGCGGCGGCGTGATGCACCAGGAGCAGCTCTACGGCATCGTCCGCAAGAAGACCCTCGAATATCTGGGTGGCTACATCCAGACCGCCGAGCTTAAGGACATGGAGAGCTACATCTGCGCCCCGGGCTGCGGCGGCGACCAAGGAATCCTCGGCGCGGCCGAGCTGGCAAGAAGGGCGCTCGCGTAACTTGCGCTCTCTCCGCCATACAACGCGTTAAGAAAAGACGAGCGCTTCTTGCCAATTGGGCGGCAAGAAGCGCTCGTCTTTTGCATTTGTTTTTGGGCAGAACGCCCCGCCTCCGCTAGAGTCCCTGGACCGCTACACCCACGAGGTTTGGACCGGTGTGGACAAGAAGCGCGGGGCTGATGTCGGAGCGGACGATCTCCACCGCGTTGGCCACGCGCTCGCGCAGGGCCTGCTCCATGCGGTCGTAAAGGTCGGCGTAGGCCGAGGTGTAGCTCACGGCAAAGCGCACCTTGGGGTGCTTCTCGGCGATGGCGGCGACGAGCTTGACCTCGGTGCGATGCGGTACTTGCATAGCCATTTCGTGTGCGCGAGGCTGTCGGCTTTCTGGGCCACAGCAATCACATTCCCCCTAGCATGATGATCTGAACAATCCTCATGCTAGGGGGAAGGTTTTTGTCGCGTAGCGGAAATTGGCCTCCACCCGCTGAGCGGGTGGCTTTCTATGCCGCGCGTGCCGTGCGGCACGGACTAAAGTCCATGAATAAAAACGAGGGAGGCCGTTTCCGACCTCCCTCGCAAAGGGTCTCTGATTACTCCCACTCATTGGGGACAGACTTAAATGAGTGCTCTTGAAATGCCGGCGCCTGGGGACGTTCCTTTTCTGTCGGCAGTTTGGGACGGTCCTTAGAGTTGCAGCGCGCCATGAGTGACGTGGTGAAGCGGATCATCCTGTCTTTGAAGTTCTAAGTAGAATTCCCCGTCTCTGAGCAATGATTAGTGCGCATTTGTGCGTATTTGCGTGCGCAGGATTGCGTGACCATGCGTGTATATGCGCCGTCTGCGGTTGTATTTTGATCGTTTGGCGGTTATATACGCAGAAGTACGCACATACACGCGTATTTGTGCGAATATATAGCTGTCAGAATTGAAAGACTTTTCACGACGCAGGAGGCATTCATGGCAGATTCCAAGCAGGTTCCACTCGACTCCGCGGCAGCCGCAAAGGCGGCGTTTGCCTCGGTCCAGGATCAGCCGTTCCCCGATGATATCTTTACGACCCCCGAGCTCCGCTGGGCCGTGATCGGGTGCGGCGTTATCGCCAACCAAATGGCCCAGTCCCTCGCTCTGGCCGGTCGCAAGCTCGCGGGTGTCGCCAACCGTACGCTGTCCAAGGCCCAGGCTTTTGCCGAGCAGTATGGCGTCGAAAAGGTGTACGAGACGGTTGAGGACCTCTACGCCGATCCGAACATTGACGCAGTCTATATCACCACGCCGCACAACACGCATATCACCTACCTGCGAGCCGCTCTGGCAGCTGGTAAGCACGTACTCTGCGAGAAGGCCATTACCCTCAACTCTGCCGAGCTCGACGAGGCCCGTGCCATCGCCGACGAGCACAACGTGGTCCTTATGGATGCCACCACGGTGCTCCACATGCCCTTGTATCAGGAGCTGCGCCGCCGCATGGATGCCGGCGACTTTGGACGCATGAACCTCGCCCAGCTCAACTTTGGCAGCTACAAGGAGTACGGCGACCTGACCAACCGCTTTTACAATCGCAACCTTGCTGGCGGTGCCATGCTCGATATTGGCGTCTATGCCCTGTCCGTCATGCGCCTCTTTATGGCAAGCCAGCCCGCTGAGGTCGTTTCGCTGGGCAACACCTGCGAGACTGGCGTTGACGTCGCGGGTGGCATCGTCTGCCGAAATGCCGAGCAGCAGCTGGGCGTCGTGAGCCTTACGCTCCACTCCAAG
Source organism: uncultured Collinsella sp. (assembly GCA_902478945.1). Classification (GTDB taxonomy): domain Bacteria; phylum Actinomycetota; class Coriobacteriia; order Coriobacteriales; family Coriobacteriaceae; genus Collinsella. The sequence goes on along the minus strand of CABSMX010000010.1, from coordinate 30,260 downwards.
CAGCCCAAGCGCTCGGTCATCAGCTTCGACAAGTGCTACATCGAGGTCAATGAATATCCGCGTGCCGATCACGCGACCATCGTGTGGACTGCGGACGGCCACCGCGAGGAGGTCCACGCCGGCACCGAGGCTTACGCCCTGTGCTATGAGATGGCCGACCTGGAGAAGGCCGTTGCCGGCGACGACTCCAAGCGCGAGCTGCTGGATTATGCTTCTGATGTTATGGAGCTTATGACCAAGCTCCGCGCCGACTGGGGAGTTGTGTACCCCGAGGAGGAGTAAGCGATGCTTGCGGAAGATAGGCTCAACGCGATCGTGTCGATGGTGCAGCAGGCCGGCTCGGTTACCGTGCCGGAGCTTGCCGAAGCCCTGGGCGTGACGGCGTCTACCATTCGGCGCGACCTGCAGACGCTCGACCGAGCTCATCGCATCGCCAAGGTCCACGGTGGAGCGACGAGTCTTGAGCGCGCGCACGTGACGCGCGACCTAACGCTTAATGAGCGCAGCGACCTCTATAACGACGACAAGGAGCGTATCTGCGCCCGTGCGGCGGCGCTTGTGGAGCCCGAGAGCTTTGTATACATCGACTCGGGCTCGACGACGCTGAGGCTCATCGAGCATCTTCCACACCTTGAAGATGTCACCTATGTGACCGATTCCGTGCTCCATGCTCAGCACCTTGCTTTGCGCGGCATGCGTACCGTGGTGTTGGGCGGCGAGCTCAAACCCGAGACCGAGGCGCTCGTTGGCCCCGATGCCTTGGCAACCTTAGACCGCTACAACTTCAACTGTGGCTTTTGGGGCTCTAACGGCATTGCCGCCGAGCAGGGCTTCACGGCGCCCGATATCGAGGAAGCACAGGTCAAGCGTATCTCGATGCGCCATACCGCCAAACGCTTTGTAATCTCGGACGCCAGTAAATTTGGCATGGTGGCGCCCGTCAAGTTCGCGGACTTCCGCGACGCAACGATTATCACTGCGGGCGAGGTCCCCGCCAAGTACCGGGCAATGGACAACGTCATCACTGTCTAACAGCGAGACAAGGCCAAAACCACCACGAAGGTGCCTGTCCCCATTGTGGTGGTTAGTAACGAAAACCGAGTAGTTTTCTCAATAGAAAAGCGGCAACGTCCATCACGGGCGTTGCCGCTTTCGTTGTCTGCCGGTTTGTCTAAGTCTGTAACAACTGGACCGTTAAAAGTGGGCTAGGTGTTACAGATTGAGATTTTCCCTTAAGGGGGATTTGAATGTCTCAATCTGTAACAGATAGACCGGAAAATGGGTTCTAACTGTTACAGATCGAGACATTTTGGGACCGCGGTTGAACCATTGCGGCAAAACCACCACAAAGGTGCCTGTCCCCATTGTGGTGGTTTAGGGCTCCCAGGGGCAGGGGGCTTCGATGTGGATGTGCTCGCCGGTTACGGGATGCGTGAAGGACACGCTGTGGGCGTGGAGCATCAGGCCGCAGGGGCGCGGCGTGCCGTACAGGTCGTCGCCAACCAGGGGATGACGCTCGCTTGCCAGATGCACACGGATTTGGTGCTTGCGGCCGGTGAGCAACTCGACATCGATATACGAGCGCGTGGGCAGGCCACGACGGCTCTTAAGGCGCTTGAGCACCTTCACGCGCGTTTGAGACGACTTGCCGCTGGCGCCGACGCGCATCTTGCGGCTGTCGTGACGGTCGCGGGCGATGGGCTTGTCGATGAGCTTTTCGTTCCAGTCGATCTTGCCCTCGGCGAGCGCTAGGTAGTGCTTTTCGAAGGCGTGGTCGATCACCATCTGGTCAAAGGCGGGCTGCGTCTGTTTGTCGAGCGAGAACAACACCACGCCGGTGGTGTCACGGTCCAGGCGATTGAGCGGCTGCATGTCGGTCGCGGCAAAGCCGTCGCCCATCGCCAGCAGCAGGTCGCTGGCGTAGTCGGTGAGCGTGCGCTCGCCGGTGCCGTCGCCGTGGACGATCATGCCGGCGGGCTTGTCGATGGCCATGAGCCAGGCGTCGCAGTAAAGGACTTGAGGTTCTTCGTTCACGTGTAAGCCTTTCGGTTAGCTAATTCCCACAAACATGCAGCCCGAGGTGGCGCCGCGCAGGCGGGCGGCGGGCTTGCGGCCGGCCTGTGCTGCTTCGACGGCACGACGGACGCGGGCGACGGCACGGCCCACCTCATCTGTCTCGAGCAGCGTTCCGTCTACCATGAGACGACGCACGCCGGCATCGAGCAGCTGAGGAACCTGCGGCGTGAGGTCGATGGGGTAGGCGTCGTACAGGCGAGAGCGGCCATGGATGTCGGTGCGTACGGGCATGACCTTGCCGTCGATATTCTTGAGCGACAGCTTGCGGGCGCGCAGGCGGCAGTTAGCGCAATCGTGGATGCAGCCATTGGCCACCTGCAGGATGCAGTGCTCACTCGTCATAACGCGCGGGCGGCCGAACACAGTGATGCCCAGGGCTGCGGGCGCGGCGGTGCCAAGCGAGACGATCTCGTCGAGCGTGATCTCGGGCGAGAGCCAAAACGCACCGGCTCCGCGCTCGGCAAGCGCCTCCATGCAGGGCATGTTATGCACCGGCAGGCAAGAGCGAATCTCGGCCGTGGCGCCGGCATGAGCGGCTACGGCGAGCTCGGAGATATTGCCGACGGCGACGGTGGCTCCGGCATTGATCCAAGGATCGACGCGCTCGTGGTCGACGGCGCGGCAGACCTCGTCGAGTACGGGCACGATACCCTGCTCAAATGCATCGGCAGGGGAGAGTCCGACAGCCTCGAGCGCGTCGGTGGTCATATAGGTGCGCGTTGCACCCTCCGCGCGGGCTGCCTCGGCGGCCTCGAGCGAGGTGACGGTGGCGCAGATCTGCGGCTCGTCGCGGTAGTGCTTGGGCATGGGGCGCGTACATTTGTCGAGCACCGGCAACTCGAGCGTTTTTGCGCGCTCCTCGTACGGTGCCAGAATGGCCTCTTCCAGCGCCTTACAAGCGGCGGCGCGCAGCTTGTGTACAGCGGAGAAGCCCATGCCGCAGCCCTCATCGAGCGCCACATCAAAGCTCGCTGCCTCGAAGGGCGAGGAGCCCATGCGGCCCACATGCTCAACCAGGTCTGCCGCGTCGACGGCGCGGGTCTTGGCGGCCTCGACGGTGAAGCCCGTGGCGGTGGCGGTGAGCGCGGGGTCGTCGCAGCAGGTGAGTGTGACGGTAAACGGCTCGCCCAGACGGGCTACGACGGTAACATCCACGGCGCGGCGGCGCAGCACATCGCGCTTGAGCGCGGCGCCGGCGGCGTCAATGGCGCTCTGGCTTCGAATCACGCGCACGCGGCAGCCCTCGGGCATGCTACGGGGCACGCGGCACTCAATGATGTCACCGGCGGCGGCATCATCGGCGGCAATGGTGGTCAGGAACTGGTCAAACTCGTTATCGTGGCGAAGCTCCAGCAGGTCGCCTTTGCCCACGGGCTCAAACAACTCAATGCGGGCGATGGCGGCGCGGCGACGACGGTCGTCGGGTTTGAGCCCGCGCACGTCGCGGTTGGCCAGACGGCTGCCCAGCACCGTGCCCACAATCTGGCCGCGGTTGTTGGAACGCTCGTAGCTCATCATCTCGTCGCCCGAGGTGCCATCCTGGTAGGCGTGCGTAAAGTCGCGATTAAAGCAGCGCTTGAGCTGGCGCTGGCGGGCTGCATCCTCATCCTTGGCAACGGCGGCTCCGGATAGCATGTCGTCAATTTCGTGACGATACACATCAACGATGGAGTACACGTAATCGGGTGCCTTCATGCGGCCCTCGAGCTTGAGCGACGCGGCGCCGGCGTCATACAGACGGCGAACAAGCTGCGACGTGTTGGTGTCGCGCGGGCACAGCGCGCGCTCGCGACCGGCAGGGGAGAGCGAGCGGCCGTTCTCGTCGATCAGCTCGTAAGGCAGACGACAGGGCTGAGCGCACATGCCGCGGTTGGCCGAGCGGCCCGCCATGGCAAAGCTCGACAGCAGGCACAGACCCGAGTAGCAAAAGCAGATGGCACCGTGGCTAAAGACCTCAAGGTCTACATCGGGCGCGGCGTCGTGGATGGCAGCGATCTCGTCAATGGAGAGCTCGCGCGACAAGGTCACGCGGTCGGCGCCCTGCTCGCGGCACCAAAGGGTTCCGCGGTCGTCGTGAATGTTTGCTTGGGTCGAGATGTGCGTCTCGATGCCGGGCATGGTGCGCTTTACCTCAAAGAACAGGCCCCAGTCCTGGATGATAAAGGCGTCGGCGCCCAGCGTGGAGCAGCGATGGATGAGTTGCAGTGCATCGCCCATCTCGGACTGCTTGATGACGATGTTGACCGTGACGTAGACGCGCGACCCGGCTAGATGCGCGGCGCGGCAGGCTTGCTCAAAGGCCTCGTCGGTAAAGTTGGTGGCCTTGCGGCGGGCGTTGAAGCTGCCCATGCCGCAGTAGATGGCGTCTGCCCCGGCAGCGAGCGCGGCGGCAAAGGGCTCCGGGCCTCCGGCGGGCGCCAAAAGCTCGGGTCTGCGGTTGGTGGTTCGACTGGCGGTTGCGGTCATATCCTGCCTTTCAAAATGCTCAGATACTCAAAAGTATAGTGGCGCCGTCGCGATAGACGATGCCCGCAGCCTAAGCAGGACAAAGTCTTCAGCAGCTTGGGCTGGCTTCCCCACATGAGAACCGTTCAGCGGTTCGGGAAAACCGTTGGGCGATAAAATATTCTCGCAATGTGATAATAATCTTGCATCAAACAGAAACCTTGAGTACTATCCCAATCAAGCGCGGTGTTCAGACCGAACTGTGCCTCCCGGTGCGAACGCCGCGCTCACGCTCTCTATTTGATTGTAAGGAGAAAAACATGAGCAAGACCGTCGTGTCTTCCGATAACGCACCTGCAGCCATCGGCCCGTATTCCCCCGGCATCCAGACCGGCAACATGGTGTTCCTGTCCGGCCAGCTGGGCATCGATCCCGCAACTGGCAAGATGTCCGAGGGCGTCGAGGCCCAGGCCAAGCAGTCCCTCGCCAACGTCGAGGCCCTGCTGACCGCTGCCGGCGCCACCTTTGCCGATGTCGTCAAGACCACGGTCTACCTGGCCGACATTGCCGACTTCGCTGCCGTGAACGAGATCTACGCCTCCAAGTTCGAGGCTCCGTTCCCCGCGCGCAGCGCTTTCCAGGTTGCCGCCCTTCCGGCTGGCGGTCTGGTCGAGATCGAGGTCGTCGCCGCTCTCTAAGGCGTTGGCAACAACTAAACATGACATGCAAAAAGACCCTGCAGCGCGTGCGAGCTGCAGGGTCTTTTGTCAAGTGACGGATCGCTTGTGGAGCCGCGCTTCATTTTGCTCGTTAGCCTTCCTTGCGGACTTTTTGCAGGTAGCGGTAGACGCTGGGCTCTGAGATGCCCAGCGCGGCGGCGGCGCAGGCCACGGCGCCCTTGAGCATGAACACCCCGTTACCGTTGAGGTGGCGAATGACGTCCACGCGGTCGCTCTGACCAAGCGACGCTACATCCAGCCCGCGCGCGCTCAGCAACTCGGTAATGCTGCGGTCGATGAGCTCCTGTGTGGACTCCGAAAGGCTTTCGACCTCGATAGGGGCGGGCTCCGTGCGCGTTGGCACCGCGTCGAAGCACGCCATGAGCTGCTGCGCCATGGCGTTGATGGAGCGCACGGTCGAGAGGTCGGTGTTGACGCAGAGCATACCGACAATCTCGTCATTCTCGCGGATAAAGTACGTCGCTGACTCCAACGTTTTGCCGCCGGCACCGCGCCCCTCGTAGCCCGTAATAAACGGCAGGTCGCGATACTTGGCGTCGTGCATGATCTTGAGTGCCAGATCGGTGGCGGGACCGCCGACCTTGCGGCCGCTCACGATGCCGTTGCGAATATCGACGATGGCGTGGTCGGGATCCGAGAAATCGTGCAGCACGATTTCGCTGTTTTTGCCGAGTATCTGCTCCAGAAAATCGACCATCGGCAAAAAGCGACGTACGGTCTCGTTCACGGGCAACTCCTTTGGGTGAAATCGGAAATGTTCATAACAATTTTTTCTCATGGTAACACGCTGCCCATCATCTCGTATATCCGCAGGTACATTGCGTAATGCAGACGAACGGTAGGAATTTAGCGGTAAACGGTTGACCAAAAGAAATGTTAGATGTTATTTTGACCAGACACTTTCCTGACCTGCGGAAATGCGTAATTTCAGCTGAAGAATAGTCTGATAACAAAAAATTATTATTGAGAATGAGAATCATCTTTAATACGATATGCAATGAAGGCACAACCTCAACCCCGCACTGCGTCACAATAGAGCGTTAGATGCGAAAACAACTACTTCGAGGATTGGTGGTCAAATGACCCAGGAGACGGTTACGAACGGCACTGAAGCCCTGTTCACTCGCGAAGGCATGCCTCCCGTTAAGGAAATGATCCCGTGTGCCCTTCAGCACGTACTGGCATCGTTTGCCGGCATCATTACCCCGGCGGTCATCATGGCCGGCGTCTACGGCTTTAATAGCCAGCAGAGTACCGACATCATCCAGGTCGCGCTCATTCTTTCGGCAATCGACACGGCCCTTCAGGCCTTCGCTCCCTTCCGTCGCATCGGCGGCGGCCTGCCCATCGTCATGGGCGTTTCGTTCGCGTTCCTGCCGGCCCTGCAGGCCATGGGCGCCTCGGGCTTTAGCTTTGGCGCACTGCTGGGCGGCGAGATCGTCGGCGGCGCCGTTGCGGTCCTCTTTGGTCTGGCCTACAGCAAGATCAAGTGGCTGTTCCCGCCCGTCGTGACCGGTACGGTCATCTTCTCCATTGGCGTCTCTCTCTATCCCACGGCCGTCAAGTATATGGCCGGCGGTATGGGTACGCCGTTGTGGGGCACCCCGCAGGCCTGGTGCGTCGCTCTCATCACCTTCGCCGTGGTCTTTGCGCTCGCCAACTTTGGCAAGGGCACGCTCAAGTTGGGCTCTGTGTTCTTTGGCATGATCGTTGGTATGATCGTCTCCATCCCCTTTGGCATGATCGACTTCTCCAGCGTCGCCACCGCTCAGGTCTTCGCCCTTCCAAAGCTCATGCCCTACGCGCTCGAGTTTGATCCCGAGGTCTGCATTACCCTCGCCGTCGTGTTCCCCATGGTTGCCATCCAGGTTATCGGTGACGTCTCCGCCGCCTGCCTGGGCTCCATCGACCGTATGCCCACCGAGCGCGAGCTCTCCGGCGCTATCGTGTCCCAGGGCCTCACCTCTATGGTCGGCGGTCTGCTGGGCGGTCTTCCTACCAGCGCCCTTGGCCAGAACGTGGGCATCATCTGCTCCAACAAGGTCGTCAACAAGTGGGTCTTTGTGATCATTGCGGCCGTCTTTGCCATCGCCGGTCTGTTTCCGCAGCTCTCTGCCGTCCTTTCCGCTATCCCGCAGCCCGTCATCGGCGGCGCGACCGTCGGCGTCTTTGGCACCATCACCATGAACGGCGTGCGCATGTTCACCCGCGAGGGCCTCACGCAGCGCACTACCACCATCGTCGGCACCTCCGTCGTCTTTGGCCTGGGTATCTGGATGGCCAGCGGTTGCCTTGCCGGCGAGGGTATGCCCGCCTGGGTGTCCACCGTCATCGGCTCCAATGCCGTAACCCCCACCGCCATCATGGCCATTGTCCTTAACCTGATCCTTCCGCAGACGCCGGTCGTGGCTCAGCACATCGATGCCGCCAAGGATGCCGCCGCGGATCTGGTCTTGCCCGAGAGCAAGAAGTAACCAATTCGGTGCTATTCGTCGGCGGACGCATCGCCTCGTCCGCCGACGCCATGCGGCGCCAAGCCGCACTTCAAAGGGTTTGTCCCTTTGGTGAAGCGTTGACGGGAGAGGGCCCGTTTCCGGTGTAGGCCGGCGCTTCGCACTCCGCCATGTCAGAGGTGTCAAACCCCGCCTCTGATGTTGAAGGGAGCATCCATGCTTCTGGTCGCTAACGGTTCCGTCTTTACCCGCAACGCTCAGACCCCGTTCATTCCAAACGGTGCGGTCGCCATTGACGGAGATACGATCGTCGAAGTGGGCCCCGAGCGCGAGCTCAAGGCCAAGTACCCGGATGCCGAGTACGTCGATGCCCAGGGCAACCTCATCATGCCCGGACTCATCAACTGCCACACCCACATCTACTCGGGTCTGGCCCGCGGCCTTGCCATTAAGGGCTGCAACCCCACCAACTTCCTGGAGAATCTTGAGCAGCAGTGGTGGAAGATCGACGACAACCTGACGCTCGACGGCACCAAGGCCAGCGCCTATGCTACGATTTTGGACTCCATCCGTGATGGCGTCACCACGATCTTCGATCACCATGCGAGCTTCTGCGAGATCCCGGGAAGCCTTTTTACCATTAAGGATGCAGCTCAGGAGCTGGGCATGCGTTCGTGCCTGTGCTACGAGGTCTCCGATCGCCGCGGCCAGGAAAAGTGCGACCAGGCCATTGCCGAGAACGCCGAATTTGCCCAGTGGGCCGCCAAGGAGCGTCGCGATAACGACAACCACATGATCGCCGCCATGTTTGGCGGACATGCTACCTTTACGCTTTCGGACGAGACCATGGATAAGATGGCCGAGGCCAACAACGGCCTGACCGGCTTCCACATCCATGTGTGCGAGGGCATGAACGACGTGTGGGATTCCCGCCTCAACCGCGGTGGTATCAGCCCCGTCGAGCGCCTGCTGCAGCACAACCTGCTGGGTCCCGACACCATGCTCGGCCACTGCATCCACGTGACGCCTGCCGAGATGGATATCGTCAAGGAGTCCGGCACTTGGCTGGTCAACAACCCCGAATCCAATATGGGCAACGCCGTGGGCTGCGCCCCCGTGCTCGAGTTCTTCCGCCGCGGCATTCCCGTGTGCATGGGCACCGACGCCTACACCCACGATATGCTCGAGAGCCTTAAGGTCTTCCTGATCATTCAGCGCCACAACGCCGCCATGCCCAACGTGGGCTGGTGTGAGGCCATGACCATGCTGTTCGAGAACAACGCCAAGATGGCGAGCAAGTACTTCGATCGTAAGCTCGGTGTGCTCGAGGCCGGCGCTGCCGCCGACGTTATCGTTATGGACTACAAGCCCTTTACGCCGCTGAGCGAGGAGAATATCGACGGCCACATGCTCTTTGGCATGATGGGCAAAAACTGCCGCACCACCATCATCAACGGCCGCGTCCTGTACAAGGATCGCGAGTTCGTTGGCATTGATGAGGACAAGATCAACGCGTGGACCATGGCTGAGTCCAAGAAGCTCTGGAGCACGCTCAACGATCGCGCCTACTAATTACAAGTAGATTCACGCGCGTCGGATGTTTCGCCGCATCCGACGCGCGTATAGGCGACCTCCGCGGGGTCGCCGGCGCTGTGCTAGCGCTACACCGTATTTGCGCCCGCCGCGCGGTCTCGCCGGGCGCTACAGAGAGGAGCTCATTATGAGCGACATCATGAGGCCGATCCCGTTTTCGCAGCTGATGAACTGGATCATCGAGGAGCACAAGACCCAGGGCGCCGTCTTTGGCGTGCGCAAGATGGTCACGACCAACCAGGAGGGCGCGCTTCCCATTTTTGACGAGCGCATCGAGACTCCGTTTGGCCCGGCCGCCGGCCCCAACACGCAGCTGGCCCAGAACATCGTGGCATCCTACGTGGCCGGTTCCCGCTTCTTTGAGCTCAAGACCGTTCAGGTTATGGACGGCGAGGAGCTCTCCAAGTGTGTGAACAAGCCCTGCATCGTGGCGCAGGACGAGTGCTACAACTGCGAGTGGTCGACCGAGCTCGAGGTTCCGCAGGCCTTTGCCGAGTACGTGAAGGCATGGTTTGCCTGCCACCTGATCGCTTGCGAGTACGGCCTGGGCAGCCCGGATGGTTTTGTCTTCAACATGTCCGTGGGTTATGACCTCGAGGGCATCAAGAGCCCCAAGGTCGATGCGTACATTGAGGGCATGAAGGACGCCAGCGGCTCCGAGGTTTGGAACGAGTGCCGCACGTGGGCGCTCGCTAACCTGGACAAGTTTGAGCATGTCGATGCCGCGTTTGTCGAGTCCATCCCGGCGCGCGTCTCCAACTCCATTACCGAGTCCACGCTGCATGGCTGCCCGCCGGCGGAGATCGAGCGCATCGCGACCTATCTGATTACCGAGAAGGGTCTCAACACCTACATCAAGTGCAACCCCACGCTGCTGGGCTATGAGTTTGCCCGCCAGCGCCTCAACGAGCTGGGCTTTGACTACATCGTCTTCGATGACACGCACTTCCGCGAGGACCTGCAGTGGGCCGATGCCGTGCCTATGTTCGAGCGCCTGATTGCCCTGTGCGCCGAGCGCGGCCTGGAGTTTGGCGTCAAGCTGACCAACACGTTCCCCGTCGACGTGACGAGAAACGAGCTGCCCTCCACCGAGATGTACATGTCCGGCCGTTCGCTGTTCTCGCTGACCATCGAGGCTGCCCGCCGCATTACCGAGCAGTTTGATGGCAAGCTGCGCATCAGCTACTCCGGCGGCGCCACGGTCTACAACATCCGCGCCCTGTACGATGCCGGCATTTGGCCCGTCACCCTGGCGACCGACGTGCTCAAGCCCGGTGGCTACGAGCGCTTTAGCCAGATGGCTGGCGAGTTTACCGATCTGGACGGCAAGCCGTTTGAGGGCGTCTCTCTCGACGCCGTGACCGCGATCCAGACCGATTCGCTCACCAACCCGCTTTACAAGAAGCCGTTGCGCCCGCTGCCCGATCGCAAGGTCGCCGGCAAGAGCCCGCTTTCCGACTGCTTTACCACGCCGTGCCGTACGAGTTGCCCCATCCAGCAGGACATTCCCGCCTACCTGGCGGCTGTTGACGAGGGCCGCTACGAGGACGCGCTCAACATCATCATCGAGCGCAACGCTCTGCCGTTCATTACCGGCACCATCTGCCCGCATCCCTGCGGCCGTGCCTGCGAGCGTGCGTTCTACGAGCCCGAGGGCGCCCAGATTCGCGCCAGCAAGCTCAAGGCCGCCCGCGAGGCCATGACCGCCGTGCTGCCCAAGCTGCGTGTCCAGGCCATCGCAAACGACGGCGAGCGCAACGTTGCCGTTATCGGCGGCGGCCCGGCCGGCCTGGCGACGGCGTTCTTCCTGACGCGTGCCGGCGTGCCCGTCACCATCTTTGAGGCCCGCGACTCTCTCGGCGGCGTGGTCCGTCACGTGATCCCCGAGTTCCGTATCGCGAGCGACGATATCTCCCACGATGCCGAGCTCTGCCTGGCCTTTGGCGCCAAGGTACAGCTCAACGCTCGCGTGGATTCCATCGACGAACTCAAGGCTCAAGGCTTTACTGACGTGGTCGTGGCCACCGGTGCCTGGATGCCCGGCTCTGCGGGCTTGGGCGAGGGTGCCGAGCTCGACGTGCTGGAGTTCCTCGAGGCCGCCAAGAAGGGCGAGAAGCTCGAGCTGGGCGAGGACGTCGTAGTCATTGGCGCCGGCAACACCGCCATGGACGCGGCTCGCGTGGCCAAGCGCCTGGCTGGCGTGAAGAGCGTGCGCCTGGTCTACCGCCGCACCAAGAAGCAGATGCCCGCCGACGAGGAAGAGCTCGATCTTGCTCTTGCCGACGGCGTTGAGTTCTGCGAGCTGCTGGCGCCTAAGGCGCTCAACGGCGCCGTGCTGACCTGCGATGTTATGGAGCTCGGCGAGCCGGATGCAAGCGGCCGTCGCAGCCCCGTCGCCACGGGCGAGACCGTCGAGCTTTCCGCCACCACGGTGATCTGCGCCGTGGGCGAGGGCATCGATGCCAGCCTGTACGATGCCGCGGGCGTCGAGCACGACCGTCGCGGCCGTCTTGCCGCCACCTCCACCGGCGTCGAGGGCGTTTGGGCTGCCGGCGACTGCCGTCGCGGTCCTGCCACCGTGGTCGAGGCTATCGCCGATGCCGCCGAGGTCGCCCGTGCCATCGCCGGTGTGGACTTTAACAAGTACGCCGACTGCAACGAGCAGGCCGGCCGCGAGGACACCTGCTACGAGCGCAAGGGGTCGCTGTGCCGCGACAAGCGCAACTGCACCAAGACCCGCTGCCTGGGCTGCGGCTCGGTGTGCGAGGTCTGCTGCGACGTGTGCCCCAACCGCGCCAACGTGGCAATTAAGGTGCCGGGCCTGGCCAAGCATCAGGTCGTCCATGTCGACGGCATGTGCAACGAGTGCGGCAACTGCGCCGTGTTCTGCCCTTACCAGGAGGGTCGTCCCTACAAGGACAAGCTCACCCTGTTCTGGAGCGAGGAGGACATGGAGAACTCCGAGAACGAGGGCTTCCTGGCCGTGGACGAGGACCACTTTAAGGTTCGCGTCGCCGGCACGGTCCGCACCGTCTCGGTCGATGCCGTCAACACCGGTCTTCCCGAGGCCGTCCGCCTGACCATCAGGGCTGTGCGCGACAACTATTCGTACCTTCTTAAGAAATAGGCGAGTCTCTTATGGCCAAATCCATTCAACATAATGTGGCCTACGTTGCCTGCGGAAGCGGCTGTGCTTCCGCGGGCGGCGACGCCCGCTGCAGCGAAGGCTGCATTGGCTGTGGCGCCTGCGTCACGGCCTGCCCCCACGGCGCCATTGCGCTGGTCGATGGCATCGCCCGCGTGGACCGCTCCAAGTGCACGGGCTGTGGCCTGTGCGGCATGGCGTGCCCGCAGCGCGTGATTGCCTTCGTCCCCGGCTACCAGAACATTCTGGTGCGCTGCAACAACACCGATAAGGGTGCCATTGCGCGCAAGGTCTGCGACACGAGCTGCATCGGTTGCGGTATGTGCGCCAAAAAGTGCCCTGCCGGCGCTATCCGCATCGAGGACAACTGCGCCCATATCGACGGCGTGGACTGCCTGTCGTGCGGCATGTGCGCCGTCGTCTGCCCGCATGGCGCCATCCACGACCGCACCGGCATCGCCGCCGGCGTGTAGAAGGGAATCACCATGGCACAGGAATTCACTTTTACCGTTAACGGCGTCGAGTGCACGACGACTCAGAACAAGCCACTGCTGCGCTATCTGCGCGACGACCTGCACATTCACTCCGCCAAGGACGGCTGCTCCGAGGGCGCCTGCGGCACTTGCACCATTCATGTGGACGGTGCGGCCGTCAAGGCGTGCGTGCTGACCACCGCTCTTGCCGCCGGCCGCAACATCGTGACCGTCGAGGGCCTGCCCGAGGACGTGCGCGAGGCCTTTGTGTACGCCTTTGGCGCCGTGGGCGCCGTGCAGTGCGGTTTTTGCATTCCCGGCATGGTCATGGCGGGTGCGGCGCTCATCGCCGAGGACCCCGAGCCCACTGAGGAGCAGATCAAGTACGCCATTCGCGGTAACGTCTGTCGCTGCACCGGCTACAAAAAGATTATCGAGGGCATCTCGCTGGCCGCTGCGGTGCTCCGCGGCGAAAAGCAGATTGACGAGGACCTGGAGCGCGGCGATGACTACGGCGTGGGCAAGCGCGCCTTTCGTATCGACGTGCGCAAGAAGGTGCTCGGTGAGGGCAAGTACCCCGACGATATCGACGAGCTCGATCAGCCGGGCCTGACCTATGCCAGCGCCGTGCGCTCCAGGTATCCGCGCGCCCGTGTGCTCTCCATCGACACCTCCAAGGCCGAGGCCCTGCCCGGTGTGGTGGGCATCCTGCGCGCCGAGGACGTGCCGGTTAACCAGGTCGGCCACCTTATCCAGGACTGGGACGTCATGATCGCCCAGGGCGATATCACCCGCTGCGTGGGCGATGCCATCGTGCTGGTGGTTGCCGAGGACGAGGCGACGCTCGAGAAGGCCAAGAAGCTCGTAAAGATTGACTACGAGCCGCTGGAGCCCGTGCGCAACATTGTCGAGGCCAGGGCCGCCGACGCCCCGCGCCTGCATGACAGCTTCTTTGCCTTCGGCAACACGGTGGAGCTCAAGGACAACGTGTGCCAGAGCCGCCACGTGACGCGCGGCGACGCCGCCAAGGCGCTTGCGGAGAGCGCGTTCACCGTAACACAGCGCTTTACCACGCCCTTTACCGAGCATGCCTTCTTGGAGCCCGAGTGCGCCGTTGCCTTCCCGTACAAGAACGGCGTCAAGGTGCAGTCGACCGACCAGGGTGCCTACGACACGCGCAAAGAGTGTGCCCATATGTTTGGCTGGGATAGCGAACCCGAGCGCGTGGTCGTCGAGACCATGCTCGTGGGCGGCGGCTTTGGCGGTAAGGAGGACGTTTCGATCCAGCACCTGGCCGCGCTTGCTGCCTATAAGTTCCAGCGTCCTGTGAAGTGCAAGCTCACGCGTGCCGAGTCGCTTGCTTTTCATCCCAAGCGTCATGCCATGGACGGCACCTTTACACTGGGCTGCGACGCCGAAGGCAACTTTACCGGCCTGGATTGCGAGATCAACTTTGATACCGGCGCCTACGCGTCGCTGTGCGGCCCGGTACTCGAGCGCGCCTGCACGCATGCCGTCGGCCCCTACAAGTACCAGAACACCGACATTCGCGGCTTTGGCTACTACACCAACAACCCGCCCGCCGGCGCGTACCGCGGCTTTGGCGTTTGCCAGTCCGAGTTTGCGCTCGAGAGCCTGATCGACTTGCTGGCAGAGAAGGTCGGCCTGGATCCGTGGGAGATTCGTTACAGAAACGCCATCGAGCCGGGCGAGGTTTTGCCCAACGGCCAGATTGCCGACTGCTCCACGGCGCTTAAGGAGACACTGCTCGAGGTCAAGGATGCCTACTATGCGCATCCCGGCCACGCCGGCATTGCCTGCGCTATGAAGAACGCTGGCGTGGGCGTTGGCCTGCCCGATGCCGGTCGCTGCAAGATTCGCGTCGAGGATGGCCGCGCCGTGGTCTACGCCGCTACGTCCGACATCGGCCAGGGCTGCAACACCGTATTTTTGCAAGACGTTGCCGAGGCATGCGGCCTGCCGCTTCGCTGCATCGCCAACGGCGAGTGCTCCACCGAGAACGCTCCCGACTCCGGCACCACGTCTGGCTCGCGTCAGACGGTCGTGACCGGCGAGGCCGTGCGCGGTGCCGCCTTCCTGCTGCGCGATGCCATGGTTGGCATCGAGGCCGGCAAGCCCGCGCCCGATGCTCCCGTGAGCGCGCATGGCGACGGCGTCAAGATCGAGTACGATGACGGTCGCGCCTACCAGCTGCGCACGCAGGAGCTCGTCGCCGGCCAGGGTATGCATCCTCAGGATCCCGCGGCAGCCATCAAGGCGCTCGAGGGATGCGAGTTTGGCTACGTGTATCTGGAGCCGACCGACAAGCTGGGCGCCGACGTTCCCAATCCCAAGAGCCACATCTGCTACGGCTTTGCCACGCATGTGGTCATTCTGGACGATGACGGTCGCGTGAGCGAGGTCTATGCCGCGCACGATTCCGGCAAGGTGGTCAACCCCATCTCCATCCAGGGTCAGATCGAAGGCGGCGTGCTCATGGGTATGGGCTATGCGCTTACCGAGGACTGGCCGCTCAAGGACTGCGTACCCCAGGCCAGGTACGGCACGCTCGGGCTGTTCCGTGCACCCGAGATTCCGGATATCCACGCTATCTACGTGGAGAAGGACGAGCTGTTGCCCGTGGCATACGGCGGCAAGGGCATCGGCGAGATCGCAACGATCCCCACGGCGCCCGCCGTGCAGAACGCCTACCGCGCGTTTGACGGCAAACTACGTCCAGATCTGCCCATGGTGGATACGCCCTACAGCCGCGCCCGTCGCCGCGGGTAGGGTAGGGTGCGGACAGCATTGCTGACGGGCTGTTCGCGCTCAACACCAACTGCATATGCTGCGCCTTTGGCCCCAGCTCCATCGCGAGCCGGGGCCTTTTGTTTGGAGCGCCTCCGCATGCGGAAGCTGCGTCCCGGAATCCAGCCTCGGAACGGGATTAACTTTCCCAACGGGGCCGCATGCGGAAACTGCGTCCCGGAATCGTGCCTCAGAATGGGATGTGTTTTCCGCTGGCCGGCCGTTTGGAAAGTGCATCCCAGTTTGAGCGTTTATTCCGGGATGCGGTTTCCGCTGAAGGACTCAACCGGAAAGCACGACCCGTTCCGAGACCTGATTCCGGGACACGCTTTCCGCCAGGCCCGCCATCCGGAAAGTGCATCCCGTTTTGAGCGTCCAGGCTGGGCCGCGCTTTCCGTTGGCGTGGCCGTTGGGAAAACGCGGCCCAGATAGGGGGGATGCGATCCGGCGATGCACGGCCTAGCAGCTCCTACAGCTCCACGTCGTTGAGCCACGTCGGCAGCGCGGTCTGCCGGATGCCTGCCGTCTGCAGCTTTTTGGCGAGCATTCCTGCCGAGCGGACCTCGTTCATGGTAAAGCGCAGCAGAGGGTGGCCGTAGAGCGATAGGTGCGCCTCGCGCTGTCGTTCGGCAACGAGCGCCTCGGCGGTGGTGCGTCCGGCCAGCATGGTCTGGTCGGTATATTTGATGAGCCCGTCGAGCTCGCCCAGCGTGAGTTCCCGCGTCTGGCGCTCCCAGACAAAGTCCGTTCGTATGGGCTTGGCCGAATCGAAGGGGTCCGTCAGCTCGTATTGAAGCCAGTCGGGCGCAAAGCCCGTCTCGATCATGACGGCTCGGGCGACCGATTCCCCGCCGCTTTCGGCGCGGGCGTCGGCATATCGAAGCGTTGTGAGGGCGGTGCGAATCGCGCGACCATTGCGGGCAGTCGCTCGTTGCTCAACGGCCTCCATCAGCTGTTCCGGCGCAAGGCCGAGCTTTGAGATCGCCGAATCGGCAATGGGCATGCCGTCGGCAAAACCAGTTTGCAGCAGGCAATCTGTGGCCGTTTGGATGGGCGGCGTTACCGATATGCCGGCTCTGCGTATTGCTCCGGCCGGCTCAATCTGGTGCCGCTGAATATGTGCGCCCGGACGAGCCGACGGCTTTGTCGAGCTGCAAACATGCACGACGTTCAGATGTCGCCACGAGACCTCGAGCCCCAGCAGGCAAGCTGCCGAAAACGAGCAGAACGTCCAATCGGGGTGGATGATCGCAAGGGCGCGGATAATCTCGCAATGACGTTGCGCTCGGTTGAGTTCATCCCAGCACGTTTTTCGCGCAAACAACCCCGGCATGGGCGAGATAACCGTGCCGCCGGTGCGCCGAAGGAGCGCTTTTCGGATCGCCGTGCTCGGGGGAATCAGACAGCGCCCCTCTTGTTCGGCTTGAGTGAGCAGCTGGTCGATGAGTTGGTCATTGCAATGGGTCATGAGCTACCGCCTCCTTTTGGTTAGCAAAAACGTATCAGCCGGAACTTGCCGCTCAACTGACCAAAAGCTGACCAAAATCTAACCATGCAGGTAGATGACCTGCTTTTGGCGACATATTTCTTGTTTGAATCGGTGAGCGGTAATCGGCGACCGTGAACGGTAGCTGGATATGAAGTCTTGGTAAGTTTCGGGACGTGTACTTTTTGAAAAAGAGCATTCTATCTGCTGTTTTGTGTTTCTGGATCGCATATTTGAAGGCATGTGATAAGGGCGGCGGATCGTTGCATTGTATCTGCGGAAGCTGTGTCCCGGAATGAGCGCTCGGAATGGGATGCATTTTCCGGTAGAAGCTTCAGCGGAAAGTGCATCCCAGAATTCAGGCTCAGAACGGGACACGCTTTCCGGATGGCATGTTTGGCGGAAACTACGGCCCAGTTTTTGGCTCCAGAACGGGATACATTTTCGGGAACGGTCCACGTGCGGCGGTGTATCGCCCCTTTTCGTGCGCCGCTTGTCGAATTACGTTATAGCTAGCTATATTATAGGAAGGTATAATATAGCTAGCTATAACGTAAAGGAAGGATGGCCCCATGTTTATCGGAAGAACGGCGGAAATGTCCGAGCTCAATCGACTGTATGGCACGGGCTCCTTTGAGATGCCTGTGATTTACGGCCGCCGTCGCGTGGGTAAAACGCGTCTTATCACAGAGTTCATCCAAGGCAAGAAGGCTATTTACTTTCAAGCTCGTCGTACCAATGCAGAGGCAAACCTGCATGGCTTTAGCCAGGCGATACTTGCGGGCTCTGTTGGTGTTGCTGGCGTGTCGTTTCGTAGTTTTGACGAGGCGTTCGATGCATTGGCCACCATGGCTCGCACGGAACGTTTGATTGTCGTGATTGACGAGTATCCCTATCTCGCCCAATCGAATCCCGAGATCAGCTCGTTGCTGCAAGACAAGATTGATCACTTGTACAAAGAGACCAAGCTCATGCTTATCCTGTGCGGGTCGTCTCTTTCGTTTATGGAGGAACAGGTGTTGGGCTACGAGAGTCCGCTATACGGTAGGCGCACGGCCCAGTTTAAGATCATGCCGCTCGATTTTACGACGACCCTCGGCCTGTGGCAGGGCATGAGTCGCGAAGACGCTGCGGTTTGCTATGGCATGACGGGCGGCATTCCTGCATATATCGAGAAAGTCGATCCTGCCGCACCGCTCAAGGACAACATCAAACGTCTTTTTCTTACTCCTACGGGCTATCTCTTTGAGGAGCCGAGTAACCTGCTATTGCAAGAGTGCCGCAATCCCGAGCAATATGATGCGATCGTGCAAGCAATTGCTCAGGGGCGCTCGAGGATCTCGGAGATTGCGAGCTCTACGGGAATCCCTGCGAGCAACGTAAAGAGCTATGTGGATAAGCTGGCGTCGCTTGGGATTGTCGAGCGCGAGCTGCCCCTAAACGAGACGAGCAATAAGCGAGCCGTGTATCTGCTGAGCGATCAGATGTTTAGGTTCTGGTACAAGTTTGTTCCGCAGAACATCGGGCTGATTCAAAACGATATGGCCGAGATGGCGTATAAGCGCATTGAGCCGCACGTATCGGATTACATGGGTACGGTCTTTGAGCTTATATGCAGGCAATACGTGTACGAACTCGCACGCGCGGGCCAGCTCGATGTGGTTCCGGCAAGCGTTGGGCGCTGGTGGGGGACGGATAATCGCACGCATACGCAGGAAGAAATCGACTTGATTGTTGACGATGGCGAGGGCACTGCGCTGTTTGCGGAGTGCAAATGGCGCAATGAACCGGTAGGCGAGGATGTTCTGGAAAAGCTCGTGTACCGAAGCGAGCTCTTTAGACGGCAACGAAAAAGCTATGCACTTTTCTCAAAAAGCGGCTTTACGCAGGGATGTCGGGATGCCGCGGAGAGTAGGGGAGACGTCAAGCTGATCTCGTTTGCCGAGATGTGAGGGCGGGGATAATGAAGCGCGTCCTGATTTGATGCCGGGAATGGGATGTGCTTTCCTTTTGCGACCTTTGGCGGAAAGTGCGTTCCAGATTTCGGCTTCAGAATGGGATGCCGTTTCCGGATCGGTCCTCAGGCGGAAACTACGACCCGGAATTCGGCTCCAAAACGGGATACGCTATCCCGATGGCATCTCAGGGTGGGACGCATTTTCCGGTAGAGGCCTGGGACGGAAGGCGTGTCCCAGAATCCGGCTAATCCGATGGCCAGGTGGTTGAGCGAGCGGGCTCCGAGGCTCCATTACTGAAAATTCATTTGTTAAACCTGGCAACCGTGGGTAGAATAAAGTCGACGGCAGCCCAAGGGTGATAGCTGGGCAGCGCCGTTACTTAGTTCAAGGGGTCAATGCCTTAACGGCGTCGACCCCTCTTCTTTTGCTTCGTACGCTGCTTGAGTGCCTCGGTAAGTCCGATAAGCGCCGTGAGGAGCGAGACCAAAGCGGTCAGGAGCTTCACGAAATCAGTTAGATCGGTCATGGGCATCACCTCCCGTCGCATGGAGGGCGCTGCCCGGCACATGGAACTGCCGTCAACAACTGCCATTCTATCAAAGCGCGGTCATAAATACGAATATATGTTCGATAATAACAGCAACGTGATTCCCTCGAATAGCAGCCTTTCGTAAGGGCGGCAGAAGACGGCGCTGGGCGATTGGGGCTAGACGCGCAGGTCTTCGTCACCGAAAGCCCGTTTGATTAACCAGCCCTCTGTAGGTACACTGCATATTGATGGGCCCGGGATGACCGCTGATTCAAGTCACCGGGTCTAAATCTTTTTCATGCATTTGAATAGAGCGGGCAACTTTCTTGGGGCCGTCTGCATGGCGTGTGCCTGGCGCATGGTATTGCGCCCAGCTTTCATGTCCGCGCGGCCACCTATCCTTACGGCAATGTAGCCGCCTATGTAGCAAGCGGCAGGCAACGGAGAAAGGCCCTAACCGTGTCAGTTGAAAAGACACCGTGTATCTCGGCTATCGATACGACGAACTTTGCGCGCCAGATTGTGCTGGACTTTGAGTTTGCGCCGGTGCCAAAGCAGCGCCAGCGCCGTGGACTGCGCAATGAGATTATCGAGGTCGGCGCCGTCAAGCTCGATTACCACGGCAACGTTATGGGCGAGTTCTCGCAGTTTGTGCAGACGGAATTTACCGAAGGCGTTGCGTTTCCCGTCCGCGAGCTTACGGGGATATCGGCTGTGGACACTGCGATGGCCGATCCGCTCTATGCGGTGATCAAAAGGCTCAGCGATTGGATTGGTCGCTACTCCGCCCAGGTGGTTTGCTGGAGCGGAGCGGATCGTCGACAGCTTTTGACCGAGTGTCAGGCAAAACACATCGACTTTTCCGCATTTCCTACGGACTGGGCCGACCTGCAGGCGTTTTACACCTCGATCATGGACGTGGGCAGCCACGGGTGCGTCTCTTTGAGTGACGCGGCAACGTGGTTTGGCATCGAGTTCGACGAGTCGACGGGTCACGCCCACAGCGCCTTATCCGACGCGCGCGTGACCGCTAAGCTGCTCAAGCAGGTGATGGACGGGGACTACCACGTGAGCCCGTGCGCCCGGGAAGTCCGCCAGCGGTGGGGGATGGGCGAGCGAGCTCAGACGCGCCTCTCTAGCAAGTGCCCCGAGCTGGGCGACCTGCTGCTGAGGCTGAAGGCGGAGGGGAGGTAGGCCTTTTGAGAACGCCATTCGGTTTGGCATGGCAGGGCTGTAAGCGCGACTTCGCACTGCTGTTTGAATCGAAGCGTCAACCAGTATGACGAGCTGTCTGGTCTGTCTGCCTACACCATCGCAATCCCGCGGGCCGCACTCAACAGCTCATACTCCCTTTCGCTCCACTGGTGCAGCTCGGCCGCGCGTACGGCGTCGCGGCACAGGTCCAGGAACACCTCAGCTCCCTCACAGAAGCACTCGCGGGCAAAGTCGCCCGAGCTGCTTGCGACACACGCGCTGTCGGCAAAGAGCTTCCAGCTAGACGGCTCACGCAAGTCGTCTCCGAACAACTTGATCTGCAGCACATGCGGATTGCCAGCAGCACAGAGCTCTTCCTCGAGCACCTGCACCGTAAAGCACATCTGGTGGGAGAGGCTGCTCTTGACCATGGCCGAGGCGTAGCCGTTCGGCTTGTCCAGAAGATGCATGGGTTTTGGCTGTGCGTCCAGGTTGTGGAAGTTGCGCTCACTGCGCACGGAGAAATTGTCCATACGGACTCCTTTCATCGATGTTGGCAGGGCCACCGTGCCTCTTGGCCGGTTGGCGTCGGGATCGTGGAGCCAACTCTCTACCCCGACTCTGGATAAAACGTGCCCGCTCCTTGCAGGCATGATGGAGTCTATCAACGTGTACGGACAGAAATCAAGCACCATCCGCGAAATGACGCGCGGATGGCGTTGGTTTCCCAAGTGATTATTCGGCTTTCATCCGGAAAAGTGTCGAAATCAGCCGTGTAAAAGTACGGAAAAGTGTCGAAATAGGCACCTTAAAACTTCGGAAAAGTGTAGCTGGATGACAAAACAGCACTTAGAAGCCGGCGCTGGATGCGGGATCCTGCGGCCGCCTTCAGCTCTCGCTACTCATCGTCTCCGTCGTTGGGGTCGCCCTTGAGGGTGTTAATGTCCAGGTACTGGTTGTCGTCCTCTTTTTGCTGCGTTGCCGATTCGGACGCGGTGGGGCCGCGGAACAGCTGGAATCCCTCAAACGCAATGACGCCGAGCAGGGCAATGATAATGGCGATAAAGGCAACCTTGACTGCCTGCGGAAATTCCGAGAAACGCAGCGCCTTTTCCTCGACGTAATAATCGGCGAAGCGCTCTTCGCCCGTGCTTTTGGTATACGCCGGCGCGGATGCGGCCTCCGGGTCATATTCCGGTGCAGGCGTGGCGGCGTACGGATCGTTGAGATAATCGCTCGATGCGGTGCCATAATCCTCGGTCTCGATGCGACCGGTGCCAGCATGGCCATCGGAATAATCGGGATATGTCGCACCGCCCTCATAGCCCGCGGCGCTCGTGTCGGCGGCAAAAAGCGGGTTAACTGGAACATCGAGCGCCGGCATGCCGGTAGAGGTCTCATCCAGATCGGCTGCGGCCCAGGAATCGTAGGCAACCTGACGGGCAACGGGCTCATCGAGCCTTGCGACCGGAGGCTTGCGTGCCGCAGGAACAGGCAACTGCTGGGCGCTGTACATAACGGTGCTGTCGGCCGATTTGCCCTGCGTCGCTGCAGCGAGAAATGCCGCCGTCTCGGATGGGTCGCTTGCGGGGCGGGGAGCGGGCGTGGGCGCCGAAGTGGGTGCGGGCGTAGGCGCGGGCGTCGAAACAGGCGACTGCGCAGGAGTCGGCGCAGATGCGGTTTTAGGCGCAAGTGCGGGATTGGGGCTTGACGGGCGAGCCCCGCCGCCCATGAGTTCGTCGGCGGTCCACGGGCGATCATCCATCACGTCGTCAAGGCTCAGCGAAAACAGGTCGTCTTCACCCTCATCGAACATGCGGTGCACATGTCCACCAATTGCCGGAATCAATCCGCGACCGGTGCATGATGCCTTGCTCAACGCCATTCTGTTCCATCCTTTCGAAATACTAATGACATCGATTATATGGAACTTCCCAAGCTGCTCGGTCTTGGATTCGTGCTTTCCAGAACTCGCGCCCAAAAGGGGAGGGGCAATCCAGGCGAGTGCCTACTTGTCGCCGGCCGCCGCCTTGGCCTCATTGAGGTAGCTATAGAAGCTGTACTTGGAGATGCCAAAGAACTCGCAGGCGCGCTCGCTCGACTTGGAAATGAGGAAGGCGCCGCGACGGTCGAGGTAGCCAATGGCACGAATGCGCTCGTCTTTGGTCATGAGTGCCGCGGGCTTGCCCACAAACTGCTCGCACTCGTGCAGCAGGTCCTCGAGCAGGTCGCCGATGTTCTTGGTAATGGGCTCGGGCTCGGTATAGCCCGTGCCGCCGGTGCCAGTAAAGGCATCGAGCGAACGCTCAAAAGCCTTCATAAGCGTAATGTCAAAGTTGATGCCCAAAATGCCGACGGGCTTGCCTTCGTCGTTGCGGATAAAGATGGTCGAGGACTTGAGCAGCTTGCCATCGGTGGTTTTAGTGAGGTACGGCTCGCGGTCGTGTACGTCGGTGCTGCCCTCGTGCATGGACTCAAACACAATATGGCTGGGGCCGTCACCCAGTTTGCGCCCGCTGACGTGGCCGTTTTCGATCACCACGATGGAGTGGTCCACGTCCTCGGTCTCCAGATCGTGGACGACGACTTCGCAGTTGGGGCCAAATTGGAGCGCCAGGCCGTGTGCGAGGCGCTTGTAAAACTCAATCTGTGCGGGGGTCATGGGTGCCTTCCTAAAAATTAGTTTGGGCACACTTTGCCATAAACCACACTTGACCGCAAACAAATCCATCAACAAGGCAATTCATGACCGTTCGGGGGCGAAAAAGTACCGATTACGGCAACAAACAATTCGTTAGGTATGCCAATCAAAAAGTGTGATAGAACAGTGCTAACAAACTTTTTGTTTGGCATCCACATAAAAGTTCAGTCGCATGAATGGGAATGGGCTGAAACGCGTATGCGGGGGCCGGCAAGAGAGGACTTAAGGAGTTCACCGTATGGCCGATAAGATCCAGTGGGCGGGCAACACGATGCCCAAGAGCGATGACAAGCACTTGGGAATCATGAGCCTCGACCACGTGAAGAAGGCCCGCGCCTTCCACCAGTCGTTCCCTCAATATACCGTCACCCCGCTTGCCCGCCTGGACGGTCAGGCTGCGCGCCTGGGTCTGTCCAACTTGTGCGTTAAGGACGAGAGCTATCGCTTTGGCCTCAACGCCTTTAAGGTTCTGGGCGGCTCGTTTGCCATGGCCAACTACATTGCCGACGAGACCGGCAAGGACGTTGCCGACTGCACCTTCGATTACCTGACCTCCGATCAGCTGGCCGAGGACTTTGGCCAGGCTACCTTCTTTACCGCCACCGACGGCAACCATGGCCGCGGCGTGGCATGGGCTGCCAACAAGCTGGGCCAGAAGGCTGTCGTGCACATGCCCAAGGGTTCCACCAAGCCCCGCTTCGATAACATTGCCGCCGAGGGCGCCACGGTGACCATTGAAGAGGTCAACTACGACGAGTGCGTGCGCATGGCCGCCGCCGAGGCCGACGCCTGCGAGCGCGGCGTCATCGTTCAGGACACCGCCTGGGAGGGCTACGAGAAGATTCCGTCCTGGATCATGGAGGGTTACGGCACCATGGCTTCCGAGGCTGCCGAGCAGCTGCGCGAGATGGCCATCAACCGCCCGACGCACGTGTTTGTCCAGGCTGGCGTGGGTTCGCTCGCCGGTGCCGTGGTGGGCTACTTCACCAACCTGTATCCCGATAACCCGCCCACCTTCGTCGTGGTTGAGTGCGCGCCTGCCGCCTGCCTGTACAAGGGTGCTGCCGCCGGCGACGGCGACCCGCGCATCGTGGACGGCGACATGCCCTCCATCATGGCCGGTCTGTGCTGCGGCGAGCCCAACATTCTGGGCTGGGATATCCTGCGCAACCACGCCACCGCCTTCGTGTCCTGCCCCGACTGGGTCACCGCTCGCGGCATGCGCGCCCTGGGCGCTCCCGAGAAGGGCGACCCGCGCGTCATCTCCGGCGAGTCCGGCGCTGTGACCACCGGCCTGGTCGAGACTCTCATGCTCGATCCCGAGTACACCGAGCTCAAGGAACTCATCGGCCTGGACAAGACGAGCTCTGTGCTCTGCTTCTCCACCGAGGGCGACACCGATCCGGATCAGTACCGTCGCATCGTCTGGGAGGGCGAGTACCCGACTTGCTAGCAGACTGACCTGTCCGGAGGCAGCCGGAGGACTTTACTCCCTGCTCGGACAGTCCTGCTCGCACGGAGAACACATTAAGTGCTCTCCGGCTCGTGCGGAACTCGCGACGGAGCAAAGTCCTCCGTCCGCCTCCTATGGTTACTTGCTTGTGGGGTGCTCGACCTCACGCTATTTGGCACAAGTGATCTATCTGAAATATCTACCTGTAGGTAAACCCTTGTAGAAAGGTTGACTGTTATGACTAAAGAACTCGATTTCGACGCTATCAAGGCTGCTGCTGAGTCCCATCGTGCTGATATGACTCGCTTCCTGCGCGCTATGATCTCCCGCCCCTCTGAGTCCTGCGAGGAGGGTGAGGTTGTTGCCTGCATTAAGGCCGAGATGGAGAGCCTTGGCTATGACGAGGTCAAGGTCGACGGCCTGGGCAACGTCATGGGCTTTATGGGCGAGGGCGACAAGATCATCGCCATCGACTCCCATATCGACACCGTCGGCATCGGCAACATCGAGAACTGGGATGCCGATCCCTACGAGGGCTACGAGACCGACGAGATCATCTACGGCCGCGGCGGCTCCGACCAGGAGGGCGGCATGGCTTCCGCTACCTACGCTGCCAAGATGATGAAGGACATGGGCCTCATCCCCGAGGGCTACAAGATCATGGTCGTCGGCACCGTCCAGGAAGAGGACTGCGACGGCATGTGCTGGCAGTACATCTACAACAAGGACGGCATTAAGCCCGAGTTCGTCATTTCCACCGAGCCCACCGACGGCGGCATCTATCGCGGTCACCGCGGCCGCATGGAGATTCGCGTCGACGTTCACGGCACCTCCTGCCACGGCTCCGCTCCCGATCGCGGCGACAACGCCATCTACAAGATGGCCGACATCATCGCCGACGTCCGCGCTCTCAACAACAACGGCTGCGACGAGTCGACCGACATCAAGGGTCTCGTCAAGATGCTCGACCCCAAGTACAATCCCGAGCACTTCGAGGATGCCCGCTTCCTGGGCCGCGGCACCTGCACCGTCAGCCAGATCTTCTACACCAGCCCCAGCCGTTGCGCCGTGGCCGACTCCTGCGCCATCTCCATCGACCGTCGCATGACCGCCGGCGAGACCTGGGAGTCCTGCCTGGACGAGATCCGCAACCTGCCGGCTGCCAAGAAGTACGGCGACGACGTGAAGGTCTCCATGTACATGTACGACCGTCCGTCCTGGACCGGCGAGGTCTACGAGACCGAGGCTTACTTCCCCACGTGGATCAACAAGGAGACCGCTCCGCACGTCAAGGCCCTCGTCGACGCCCACAAGGCCATGTTTGGTGACGAGCGCATCGGCTGCGAGCCCAGCATGGACAAGCGCACCGGTCGCCCGCTGTGCGACAAGTGGACCTTCTCCACGAACTGCGTCTCCATCCAGGGCCGCTACGGCATCCCCTGCGTGGGCTTTGGCCCGGGTGCCGAGTCTCAGGCTCACGCTCCCAACGAGGTCACCTACAAGGACGACCTGGTCACCGCTGCCGCCATGTATGTGGCTGCCCTGAACCTCTACGATCCGAGCCAGGCCGATGGCGACGCCACCGTGTTCCGTGCCGGTCTGACCAACAACAAGATCGATTAGTCCCATTCCTCGATTTTGTTGAGCCGGGGGACGCTCGTGTCCCCGGCACCCCCTGTTGACTTGGGGCCCGCGGTCGTTATCTCCCATGCTTCCTCAACGGTGGCGGGTCCTCGTCATGGTGCTCTGCATGTTCTAGCCACACGCGCATGCCGGAGCACATCTACTCATTGCGATCGTTTCATCTTTAGAAAGGACATTTCCATGGACGCTAAGTTTACCGAGCTCGTCGAGCAGCTGAACGGCCTCGATTTTAAGGGTATGTACGGTAGCGACTTCCTGCACACTTGGGACAAGACCACCGACGAGCTCAAGGCGCTCTACATCGTCGCCGACGCCCTGCGCGAGCTGCGCGAGAACAACGTCTCGTCCAACATCTTCGACTCGGGCCTGGCAGTCTCCCTGTTCCGCGACAACTCCACCCGTACGCGCTTCTCTTTCTCTAAGGCCGCCAACCTGCTCGGCCTTGAGCTGCAGGACCTGGACGAGAAGAAGTCCCAGATCGCCCACGGCGAGACCGTCCGCGAGACCGCTACCATGATCTCCTTCATGGCCGACGTCATCGGCATCCGCGATGACATGTACATCGGCAAGGGCGACGCCTACATGGCCGAGGTCTCCGAGTCTGTCCAGCAGGCTTACGAGGACGGCGTTCTGGATCACCGTCCCACGCTCATCTCCCTGCAGTCTGACTCCGATCACCCCACGCAGTCCTCTGCCGACATGCTCTACCTCATCAACGAGTTTGGCGGCCTTGAGAACCTCAAGGGCAAGAAGGTTGCCGTCACCTGGGCCTATTCGCCCTCTTACGGCAAGCCGCTGTCCTGCCCGCAGTCGCTGATCAGCCTGCTGCCCCGTTTTGGCATGGACGTCACCCTGGCCCACCCCGAGGGCTACGACCTCATGCCCGAGGTCGTCGAGCGCGCCAAGGGCTATGCCGCCGAGTCCGGCACCACCTTTAAGCAGGTCAACACCATGGCCGAGGCCTTCGAGGGCGCCGACATCGTGATTCCCAAGAGCTGGGCTCCGTTTGCCGCCATGGAGAAGCGTACCAACCTGTACGCCGAGGGCGACGACGCCGGCATCGCTGCGCTCGAGAAGGAGCTGCTTGCCCAGAACGCCACCCATCAGGACTGGTGCTCCACGACCGAGCTCATGGAGAAGACTGCCAACGGCCAGGACACTATCTTTATGCACCCGCTGCCCGCCGACATCTCCGGTGTCTCCTGCGAGCACGGCGAGGTTAACGCCGACGTCTTCGACATGCACCGTGTGGGCATGTACAAGGAGGCCAGCTACAAGCCGTACGCCATCGCTGCCATGATGTTCCTGCAGAAGGTTGCCGATCCCGCCGCTACCCTCAAGGCCCTCGACGAGCGCAACACCGCCCGTTGGCTCCAGGCCTAAAGCCGGGTTGAGGTAAGCCATGTAAAGGGGGCGCTCTGCCAACCGGCGGGGTGCCCCTTTTTTGCATCGCGGGCGTGCGGGATAAGCGCTTTCGATGTGGATGCCCGCGGCGCGAGTTATGGGTACGATGGTTTCAGGGGAGGTATCACCATGAAACTTGGATGCGTCATTATGGCTTCGGGTGAGGGCAAGCGGTTTGGCTCTAACAAGATGCTTGCCGATATCTATGGCGAGCCGCTGATTGCCCGGACCATCGATTCGGTTCCCCGGGGCTTTGACGTTGTGGTTTCGACGCGTTGGCCCGAGGTCGCCCGGATTTGCGAGGACAAACATTGCCCGTGCGTGCTGCACGATGGCGGGCTGCGCAGCGAAAGCGTCCGTGCGGGCCTTTCGTGGGGAGTCGAGCGCAACTGGAAAGGCTGCCTCTTTTTGCCGGGCGACCAGCCGCTCGTGAGTTCGGATTCTTTTGAGGCTTTGGTTCACGCGTTTGACGAACGTGGCCGCAAACATCCGGTGCGCTTGGCGTGCAACGGTGAGCCTTCGAGTCCGGTGCTCTTTCCGGCGGAACTATTCGATGCACTCATGCGTCTTGAGGGCAAGGACGGCGGGGGCTCGATTCTCAAAGGTCGCGTCGACGTTGCGCTGGTCGAAGCGCGTGCCTACGAGCTGTGGGATGTCGATACCGCCAAGGGACAGCGACGCATAGCGGAGCATATCGCGGCCTGCTCGTATTTTGATCGCGTGGCCAACTGTATGAATCGATAAGGAGCAACATGATCATCATCAAAAACGGCGCGCTCGTGACGCCACAGGGGCTTCGCCGCGCCGATCTTGCCATGGAGGGCGACAAGATCGTGCGGATTGCCGCGGCGATTGAGCCGGGCGAGGACGATACCGTCCAGGACGCCACGGACTGTTGGGTGTTCCCCGGCTTTATCGACGGCCACACGCACATGCAGTGCTGGACTGGCATGGATTGGACAGCCGATAGCTTTGAAACCGGCACGCGTGCGGCTGCCTGCGGCGGTACGACGACCATCGTGGACTACGCGACGGCCGATCGCGGCGTGACCATGCCCGACGCCCTTGCCGAGTGGCATCGCCGTGCCGACGGAACCTGCACGGCCAACTACGCCTTTCATATGGCACTCGCCGAGTGGAATGAGCGCAACCGCGCCGATCTCGCGGCTATGCGCGAGGCGGGCGTATCGTCGTTTAAGACCTACTTTGCCTACGACCACCTGCGCTTGGACGATGCCGAGACACTCGAGGTGCTGGAGGAGCTCAAGCACCTGGGCGGTATCCTGTGCGTGCATTGCGAGAACGGCACGCTGGTGAATGAACTTCAGAAGCGCGTGTACGAGCAGGGGATTCATGGACCCGAGGGGCATGCGCTCAGCCGTCCGGACGTGTGTGAGGCCGAGGCCGTGAGCCGCCTGCTGTATCTGGCTCACTTGGCCGGGGACGCTCCGGTCAACGTGGTGCACCTTTCGACCAAGCTGGGGCTCGAGGCCATCCGTGTTGCCAAAGCGCGCGGGCAGAAGAATATCTATGTCGAGACCTGCCCTCAGTATTTGATGCTCGACGATACTTGCTACTTGGAGCAGGGCGAGGACGGCTTTGCGGGTGCCAAGTATGTGATGAGTCCGCCGCTGCGCCATGCCGGCGACCGTGCCGCGCTGCGCGAGGCGCTTGTGGCCGACGAGATCGATACGATTGCGACCGATCATTGTAGCTTTAACCTGCACGGGCAAAAGGACCGCGGGCGCGACGATTTCCGCGCGATTCCCAGCGGCGGGCCCGGCGTGGAGCATCGTCCCGTCGCGATTGCCACGAGTTTTGAGGGACAGCTGGGACCCGAGGACCTCTGCCGCTTGATGAGCGAGAACCCGGCGCGCGTCTTTGGCATGTATCCGCGCAAGGGATGTCTTGCCGAGGGCTCCGATGCTGACGTGTGCGTGTGGGATCCAAAGGCGCGCTGGACCATTAGCGCGGCGACGCAGCATCAGGCCGTGGACTACACGCCGCTCGAGGGTTTTGAGGCGCATGGTCGCGCCAAGGCCGTCTACGTCAACGGTGTGCTGGTGGCGCGCGATGGCGAGCCCACCGGAGCCCAACCCGGCCGCTACGTCCCCCGCTAACAGGAAGATCACCGGATTCCCCCTGTCTCTTATACACA
>CABSMX010000009.1 GCA_902478945.1 uncultured Collinsella sp. | reverse complement strand
AGTCTCGTGGGCTCGGAGATGTGTATAAGAGACAGGTACTAGATATATATACGGCGCAGAGGGGTCGGATCGGTCAACACCGGGCAGCCACTCGGCAAAGGGTTCGGGGTTGACGCCGCTGGGTACATACCAGATCTTCTTGGTCCGGTCCCATTTGGCGCCCAGCGCCTTGGCTTCTTCTTTGCGCGAAAAGGGAACATCGAGCTCGGTGCGCATGGTGGCTCCTTGGTGCTACAGGTGTAAGTGGCTCAAGGATACCGCAGGGTGTGGACGTTGTGGCGTTTTGCCGAGAAGCCGCGGTGCGGACTGGTTGGTTACGCCTTGGATAAACTGGCAAGTAGATGGTCGGCTTTTGGCCAGTTGAGCGGCAACCTTGCCAAAAGCTTGACGGATTGCGGTTTGGGCATCGTCGAATGAACACTTTGGCGCACCTCGGCGAAAAAACCGCCGGTCGTTTACCGGAAACTTAACAGAACCGCCAGCCGCCGCCGGCGCGCGTGCTATCTTCGCGCCATGAGGTACTTTATCGTTTCACATAACGCCGCATTGGCGCTGTTGGCGCACATGCCGAACCCTCGCTTTGGGGATTCGGAGCCAGAGGTCGTGTCGATTGCAGGTGCCTGTGCGCTCTTGGACCAAGAAGCGCAGGAGGTTATCGATCGCTATGACCTGGGGATCGAAACGCTGGATTTGCTGGTGCCGTCGCGCGCCGGCCGTCGGCAGAGCAAGCATGTTAAGACGCATCTGTGCACCAACGAGCTCCCGGCGGGTTCGTTTATCTCGCTGGGCCACTGGATGGGCGACCTTGATGCGTATGTGTGCTCTCCCGAGCTGGCGTTTTTGCAGGCTGTGCACGATGGCGATGTGGCAGCGGCCGTCTATGCCGGCTATGCGATGACATCGGATTACCGGCTGGATAACCTTGCTCCCGGTGGGGTAACAGGCAGGGATGCGGGCATGCGCGATAGCAGGCTCACGACTAAGGAGCTCATCGAGGCGTATATCGAGAAGTCACCCAAGGTGAGGGGTATCGCGAAGGCAAAGGCGCTGCTTGCATATGTGATCGAGGGGTCGCGCTCTCCGAGGGAGTCGGGGCTCTGCATGTTTATGTCGCTGCCTGTGCGCTACGGCGGGTATGCATTGGGCAAGGCCGAACTTAACAAGAAGGTCTTCATTCGCGATGGATACAATGACGGACGCGATCACAAGCTTCGCGTGTTGGAGCGCACACCCGACATAACGCTTACGGCTAAAGTCGAGGTGGGCATGGATAAAGTAAAGGCCGGGCTGCTGCCAGAGGTGCTGACCGCGATGGTCGATTACGACAGCGATGCCATTCATGACGGACGCGAGAAGATTTACAAGGATGCCGAGCGCCGCAACGAGTTGGAGCTGTTGAGCGGCGTGGCACACTTCACCGTGACGACTGAGCAGGCAAATGACTACGACAAGCTCATCCGGCTGTGCGAACGCATCCGACGGAAGCTGCATCGGAACAAGCGACCCATTTTTAACAAGCCCATGAGCGAGGAGCAGCGATACTTTGCCCTCAAGCGCGTCGAAGCGAAGCGGTTTAAGCTTTGGCAGGCCGTAATCGAGGCGCGTCAACATTGGTAGGGGCGGTTGCTGGGCATGGGACCAAGGGTCTCATTGTCAGGTCTAATACTTTTCCCGAGAAGTGAACGAGTCAAAACGGACCCCCGAAACATCGATACTTTTGGTGGCTTATTTCCTGCGGTTTTATCATTGGAATCCTGCGGTTTTGGCTGTAAAAAGTGTGGATGCTTCGGGGGTCCAAATAAGGTCGTTCACTTCTCGGGAAAAGTATTAGACCTGATTATGGGAAGGCTGTCCGGATGTGGCCGCGAGGCTTGCGAAGGCCAGATCGGGGCAGTCGCCAAGGCTGTTTGGGTAATTTTGGGGCTGATTGGGGCGGTCGCTAAGGCTGTTTGGGTGATTTTGGGGCTGGTTGGGGCGGTCGCCGGGGTTGTCTGGGCGACTTTGGGTGTGGCAGGGGTAATTGCCGGCGATACCGAAGCAACTTGGGGTCTGCCGGGATGATTGTCGGTTATGTAGAGGCGGTATCAGCCTCGATTGGGATGGTTATTGGAGCTGCCGAAGCGGTTTTGGGTGCCACGGCGCCCTTTTGGCTTAGCACATAAAACAAAACAGCCCAGAGGCATAGCCTCTGGGCTGCGAACATTTGGTGGGCGTTACAAGATTTGAACTTGTGACCTCTTCCGTGTCAGGGAAGCGCTCTCCCCCTGAGCTAAACGCCCGATCAAGGGTGCGCAAGTGCGCAAGGGATAATATAACGGAGCTTGAACTCGGTGGCAAGAATATTTTTTAAAATCGCTAACGTTGTGGAATCAAAGGGCTTTGTCGCGCCCATTTTAAAAGAGCTCGCTGCCGCGATTTGGCTATCGCATAATGCAAAGCCGTTGCGATGCCGAACCATGGAAGAGACGTCTGCGGAATTGTCCTACCGATAAGCGGACAAGCCCCCAGCTGGTGCCTTCGCCGTGGTAAGGTAAGCCGAATTGTTTCCAGGCTGTTTCGGGGGAGCGGGATGAGCAAAGAGCGTGTCGAGCAGGTCGAAGGCGCAGGGACTTCGGTGCCGATGACCGATATATCGAACATTGATGTGCCCGAGGGCACCGATGAGCTCAGCCGCAGCACCCGCCGTGCATGGCGCGACCGCCTCAACGATGCCCAGACGCGCAAGATGATCGTGGGCATGTTGGCTACGCTCGTGGGCGGCTCGTTTTGGGGTTTTTCGGGCACCAGCGCGAGCTTCCTGTTCGATACTTATCACGTTGATACCCTGTGGCTTATGAGTGTGCGCCAGATTCTCGCCGGCCTGCTCTTTATGGCCGTGGTGGTCACGCGCGATCGCGAGCGTCTGGTTAGGCTCTGGACCACGCCCGCCGACCGTAGGCAACTGCTGCTTTTTACCGCTTTTGGCCTGCTGTTCAACCAGTTTTGCTATCTTTCGGCCGTGCGTCTGACCAATGCCGGAACCGCGACGGTGCTCCAGTGCCTGCAGCTGGTCATCATCATGGGTTACGCCTGCGTGGTCGATCGCCGCATGCCGCGCGCACGCGAGACGATCGGCATTGGTCTGGCCCTCGGTGGCACCTTTTTAATCGCTACCGGCGGTGACCCCACCAGCCTGAGCATTTCGCCGCTCGGCCTGGTTGCGGGCCTTATGTGTGCGGTCAGCGCTACCTGCATGGCGGTGATTCCCGCCAAGATTCTGCCCAAATACGGCAGCCCCATCGTTACAGGCTCTGCCATGCTCGCAGCGGGCGTGGTCTCGTGCGTCTTCGTGCAGCCGTGGGCTCATATGCCGGCGCTCGATGCTGCCGGTATCGAGGCGCTCGCGGTGTTTGTGGTCATTGGCTCGTTTTTTGCCTACATGCTGTATATGCAGGGCGTTAAGGACATCGGCTCGGTGCGTGCGAGCCTCATCGGAACTGTGGAGCCGGTTTCGGCGACCATCACCAGCGCTGTTATGCTGGGCACGGTGTTTTTGCCGACCGACCTTATCGGCTTTGCCATGATCATCGTGATGATGTTCCTGACGGTATAGCTTACGCCGCTGCCTAGATGGACACGGTGTTGCACCACAATTCCGCGAATTGGTGCCTGCATCTGGAGTTTAACTGACGATGCCAAATATGTCATAAACTAATAGCGTTATTGACTTTTAGTATTGCGAGGACTCCTCTATGGCTGGTAACCACTTTAAGAACGGCGACGGCGAGCGCCCTGCAGTTCCGCCGCGTTCAAATGGGACTGGAAACGCTGGCGTACCGAGTGGATCCAGCCAAAACGGTGCTGGCAACCGTACGTCTCCGGGCGAAACGGCGATGTTTACCGCTCTGTACGAACAGTCTCAAAAGGCAAAACAGGCTGGTCGCGTAGGCAGGCAGACATTTTCGGGCGGGGCGGGCTCTGCGGCTTCGTCGGCCGGGGTTCGTCCGGCGCCAACGGGCGGTGCAAATGTCGCTGACCCTGCTAACAACGCTCATCGCGCCCACAACGCTGGCTCCATCAACTCTGCCAATCCCGCCAATAGTGCTTCTTCTGCTGGAGACGCAGGGCTTACGGGTAACCTAGGCACTATCTATACGGGCGCTTCCGAAACCGGCACGTTTGCCCGTCTCGATGACGACGGTGCCGAGTTTAAGGGCTCGGGCTCTAAAGAAGATTATTACGATTTTGGCTTGAACTACGGCGGTGATTCCTCGACGAGCCCGACCTCGAACGGCCTGGTTCGCCATCGCCATCGCAAGGGCGAGCGCAAGAAGCGTCGCGTTGCAGCCGTTGTCGCTGCCATCGTCGCGGTGGTTCTTGTCGCTTTTGGCGTGAGTGGCTTCATGCTGTTTAACTCGGCAAAAACCGTGAAGAGCCAGGCAAAGGAAACTGTCGAGATCGTCGGCGGCCTTAAGGACAAGGTCACGTCGGGCGATTTTTCGACCCTGCCCGATGATGCGAAAAAGATCGACGAGCTCTGCAGCAGCATGAAGAAGGAGACCTCGAGTCCGGTGTGGACGATGGCTTCGTTCATTCCGGTGTACGGCGGCGATATTAACGCCGCCCGCACCATGGTCGACGCTCTGTCCGATGTTTCGAGCGGCGCGCTGGTCCCCATGGCCGATAATCTCGCTCAGGCAACGCCCGGCAAGCTGTTCCAGGACGGGACAATCAACGTGTCCGCGCTGCAGGCGGTCGCCGATTCGCTCTCCGATAGCTCGAAGGCGTTCAAGAGCGCCAACAAAAAGGTGCAGGGTATTGGCGATACACATATCGCCCAGGTGACCGAGCTGGTCGATAAGGCAAAGGACGGCTTTGCCACCCTGAACGGTGTAGTCGACGCGGCAGAGAAGGTCGCTCCCGTTCTGCCCCAGATGCTTGGCGCCAACGGCCAGACGCGCAACTATCTTGTGTATGCCATGAACAACGTCGAGATTCGTGCTTGCGGCGGTTTTGGTGGTTCGCAAGGTTTGATCTCAGTCACCGATGGCCAGATGTCGATCGGTGACTTTGTTCCATGTATTGCGCTCAGCAAAGACGAGGCGGTTGAGAGCATCGACGAAGAGGACGAGGCACTGTTTGGTGACCACAGCAACCTGTACAACTCTGGCAACGCGTATTCGCCCGATTGGCCCCGCAACTCGCAGCGTGTTGCCGCGCTGTGGAAGTCCCAGTATGGGCAGGACGTTGATGGCGTCGTTGGCATCGATCCGGTGTTCTTGCAGTACCTGCTGGGCCTTGTCGGTAATGTCTCGCTGCCCGATGGTACGGTCGTCGACGGTACCAACGCGGCGAAGGTTCTCATGCACGATGTGTATTGGAACTATCCGGTCGAAGAATCGGACGGCATCTTTGCATCTGTTGCCAGCGCCGCCTTCGACAAGATTCTCGGTGGCATCGGTGACGTCGACGTTACGAAGCTTGTCGGTGCATTCGAGCGCGGTGCCGAAGAGGGCCGTCTGATTGCTTGGATGAGAAACGATGATGAGCAGAATGCCATCAAGGAGACAGGCATTGACGCTTCGCTGCCCGATCCGGATGATCCGAGTGCCGAACCCGTTGCCGGCGTTTACTTTAACAACCTGAGCTTCTCCAAGCTCGACTGGTATCTGAACGCCGACACGCAGATTGGCCAGGGCGTGAAGAACGGCGACGGCACGTGCTCCTATCGCATCACCGTTACCCTGACGAACATCATGACGCAGGAGGAGGCTGGCAAGCTGCCCGACTACGTTGCGGCGAGCGCACCCGGTGCCGCGCGTGACGACGAACGCCTGAATGTCTCAGTGTTTGCCCCGACGGGCGGCAACATCAGTGACCTTACGGTTGAGGGCACCCAGTTTGGTCTTGGCGCCGCTACGTGGCATGGAATCCCCTTCTATTCGGGCACCGTTGACCTGCATGCTGGTGAGACGACGACGATCACGTATACGCTGACCACGTCGGCCGAGGCGGGGGACAAGCCGCTTACGCTGCGTCAGACTCCTACATGCCAGGCGGCTCGCGACAGCGCGTCGGCATAGGGTTTTTCTGGTAGCGCAGATAATCGAGTACCATTTTGGGGCGGACAGGCAATCTGTTCGCCCCTATTTTGTAAGGAGAGCGTATGAAGTACTTTGGCACCGATGGCTTTCGCGGCGAGGCCAACGTTGGGCTGACGGTAGAGCACGCTTATAAGATCGGCCGCTTTGTGGGCTGGTATTACGGTGCCAACCGCAGTGCTAAGGCGCGCGTGATCGTGGGCAAGGACACGCGCCGTTCGAGCTACATGTTCGAGGCGGCGCTGGTGAGCGGCTTGGTCGCGAGCGGCGCGGACGCCTACATGCTGCACGTGATCCCGACGCCGGGCGTGGCGCATCAGACCGTGGAGGGCTGCTTCGATTGCGGCATTATGATCAGCGCGAGCCACAACCCGTTTTGCGATAACGGTATTAAGCTCGTCAACAGCGACGGCTTCAAGATGGACGAGGACGTGCTGGAGCTCATCGAGGACTATATCGATGGCAAAAGCGAGGTGCCGCTGGCTACGGGCAACCATATCGGCGCCACAGTCGACTACATGCAGGGTCGCAACCGCTATATTGCCTCGCTCATCGCGAGCGCGAACTTTTCGCTGCAGGGCGTCAAGATCGGTCTCGACTGCGCCAACGGCTCGGCATCCTCGGTGGCCAAGCCGGTGTTCGACGCGCTGGGCGCCGATGTGCGCGTGATCAATGCCGCGCCCGATGGCTTTAACATCAATGTGGATTGTGGCTCCACGCATATGGAGCGCCTACAGCGCCACGTGGTGGAACAGGGCCTGGACGTGGGCTTTGCCTACGACGGCGATGCCGACCGCTGCCTGGCCGTGGACGAGCGCGGTCGTGTGGTCGACGGCGACCAGATCCTGTACGTGTGCGGCGTGTATCTAAACAAGCACGGGCGACTTTCGGGCGGTACCGTGGTGCCGACGATCGCCAGCAACTTTGGCCTGGTCAAGTCGCTGGAGCTTGCCGGCCTAAGCGCCGTGACCAGCGGCGTGGGTGACCGTCATGTGTATGCCAAGATGCGCGAGGGCGGCTACAGCCTGGGCGGCGAGCAGACGGGTCATACGATCTTTGGCGATATCGAGCGCACGGGCGACGGCATTATGACCTCGCTGCGCGTTATGGAAGTGATTCGTGCCGAGCGCGAGACGCTCTCGCAGCTCACGGCTCCGTGCAAGCTGCTACCGCAGGCGCAGGTTGCCGTGCGCGTGGCCGACAAGGATGCCGCGCTCGAGAACATGGGCGTACAGAACGCCATCGCCGAGGCCGAGGCGTCGCTGGCGGGCGAGGGCCGCGTGCTGGTGCGCAAGAGCGGAACTGAGTCGGTAATCCGCGTTTTGGCCGAAGCCCCCGACCAAGCAGCTGCCGACGCCGCCATGAAGCGCATCGCCGCCGCACTGGAAGCCCTGTAGTTACGCGGTTTTACCAAACTGCGTAACTGCTCGACGCTGCAAACGGCCCCAAGCGGCAATCTGACGTTCAATTTCAAGGGCGCGACCAGAAGGTCAGCGCCCTTTCATTTCACGTCATCTTGCTCGCTCGGGGCCGTTTTCGCTGACGTTGCCAAGACATCGGCGTCAACATGGATGGCGTTGGCGATGGCGTGCCGGTCAATCCTTACAGCTCGTAGAGCGTGGTGAACTTGTCCTGCAGGTAGCTGCAGTAGTAGCGGGCATCGAACGCCATGCCGCATGCGCCCTTGATGAGTTCCGGCGCGTCCTTGGCGCGGCCCCACTGCCAAATGTGCTCGCCCAGCCAGGCGCGGACGGGCGCCAGATTGCCGCTCGCGCAGGCGCCGGTAAGGTCGATGCCGTCGCGGCACATGGCCGGCACAAACATGGCATCGTAGGCGCTACCCAGCGCATACGTGGGGAAGTAGCCAAACGAGCCGCCGCTCCAGTGCGTATCCTGCAGGCAGCCGCGCGTGTCGTCAGGAACGGGAATGCCCAGGTACTCGTCCATAAGGCGGTTCCAAAGCGCGGGGATGTCCTTGGCCGTGGCCTCGCCGGCAAACAGCATGCGCTCGATCTGGTAGCGCACCATAATGTGCAGCGGGTAGGTGAGCTCGTCGGCCTCGGTGCGGATCAACGACGGCTGCGCGATGTTCACGGCGCGGTAGAGCGTGTCCTCGTCCACGCTGCCGTAGACCTCGGGCGCGTGGCGGCGCAGTACCTCGAGCAGCGGTCCCATAAAGGCGCGGCTGCGGCCCACGGTGTTCTCGAAAAAGCGGCTCTGGCTCTCGTGGATGCCCATGGAGGTGCCGCCCTCAAGACAAGTGCGCGCATAGGCGGGGTTGACGCCCAGCTCGTACATGGCGTGTCCCGCCTCGTGGATGATGCTGTAGACGTTGGAGATGCAGTCGTTCTCGTAGATGTGCGTTGCGATGCGCGCATCGCCCACCGAAAAGCCCTCGCTAAACGGGTGCTCGGTAAAGGCAAGCGTGGTGTCGTCCAGGTCCAGGCCGACGAGCTTCATAAGGTCAAAGCTCATGGCGCGCTGGGCGGCCTCGGGCACGCGGGCGTGCAAAAAGTCGGCATCGGGCTGCTGGCCGCGCTCACCGATGGCGTGCACGAGCGGTACGACCGTGGCCTTGACCTCGTCACAAAACGCATCGAAGCTCTTGGCGGAAAGGCCACGCTCGTACTGGTCGAGCCAAACGTCGTATGGGTCGCGCTTGGGGTCCATGAGCTCGGCCTGATGCTTAAGCTGTCCGACGATTCTGTCCACATAGGGCTCAAAGCTCGCCCAGTCATTGGCCGTCTTGGCCTTGTGCCACACGGCATCGGCCTCGCAGGTGAGCCTGGTCCAGGCCTCGGCCTCCTCGGTGGGGATGGCGCTGGCCTCGCGCTGGTCGCGGCCGAGCACGCGGATCTCGTCAAGCAGCTGCGGGTCGTCGATTTTGCCGCCAGCGACCGTCTCGCGCGCCAGCGAGCGCACAAGTTCGACAGACTTTTCGCTGGTCAGGAGCTTGTGGTGCTCGCCGGCAAGCGTGCCCATGGCATCGGCACGGGCGGCGGCGCCGTTGGCGGGGGCGATGGTCGCGCCGTCAAACTCGGCAATCTTGAGCAGGTACTCGCGGGTCCACAGCTTGCCCTCGAGCTTGCGGAATTTTTTGACGGCCTTTTCGACCTTCATGCCTTTGGGCGTCTTGTCCGCTGCGGGCTTGGCCATCTTATCCTTGTTCTTTCCCATACCATATCCTTGATCTCGCGAGCCGTGCACCACGGGTGGGCGCACGGCCAGTTTGCACAGCTACCCGACTTGTACCCAGTGCGAACAAAACGGAACGCGGCGATATGCTCGCAGAATGTGTTATCCTATAGCCCAATGCGTTGACGGAGAGGGTTTTGCCCGCCGCGTCGCCGGCAAGAGAGGGAAGGTCATGGGCTGCAAGCCTTCCTGCGGTGGCAAGGGCCAAGCGTTCACTCCCGAGCAGCGACCTCAACGGGCACGCGGCCAGCGGCGGCGAAGCCCCAGTAGGGAAGCCGTGAGCCTCGCGACAAGGGGCAAAGAGTGGGCGCGGCGGGCCAGACATCCGTCGGGTCAAACAAGGTGGTACCGCGGAATTCAACCGTCCTTGGGCAATGCACATGCCCGAGGACGGTTTTTTGTTACCGAACCGGGCCGCGTTTTCGCAACGTCAGACGGCGGCAGCCGCCTCGGCAAGCGGGGAGCGCGAGAGACGAAAGGGAAGACATGAGTCTGATTGATGATCTGGTCAAACTCGAGGAAGAGGCCAAGGAGCTCGTCGCAGGCGCCGATGACGCCGCAAAGCTCGAGGCCGCGCGCGTTGAGCTGCTCGGCCGCAAGGGCCGCATCACCGGCCTGATGCGCATGATGGGCAAGCTCGCCCCCGAGGATCGCCCCATGATGGGCAAGCGCGCCAACGAGATGCGCCAGCTGATCGAGGGCATGCTCGACGAGCGCACCACCGAGATGAAGGCCGCCGCCCTCAAGCACGCACTCGAGCACGAGGCCGTCGACATCACGCTGCCGGGTATCCGTCCGCAGATCGGCCACCAGCACCTGATCAAGCAGATCATCGAGGAGGCCGAGGACATCTTTAGCGGCATCGGCTACACCGTCGAGTCCGGCCCCATGGTCGATACCTCCTACTACAACTTCACCGCGCTCAACGCCCCCATGGATCATCCGAGCCGCTCGGCCCGCGATACCTTCTACGTGGTCGACAACAACCCCGGCAGCGTCGCGCACCCCGAGGCACATGCCCACGGCGAGTCCGACGTACTGCTACGCACTCAGACCTCGGGCGTGCAGATCCACACCATGGAGTCGCAAAAGCCGCCCATCTATATGATCTGCCCGGGCACCGTCTATCGTCCCGACACGGCCGACGCCTGCCACCTGCCGCAGTTTAACCAGATCGAGGGCCTGGTCGTCGACGAGGGCATTACCTTTGGCGATCTTAAGGGCACGCTCGACTACTTTGTTAAGTGCATGTTTGGCGAGGACCGCAAGACGCGTTACCGCCCGCACTTCTTCCCCTTCACCGAGCCTTCCTGCGAGGTGGACGTGAGCTGCCACGTCTGCGGCGGCAAGGGCTGCAACTTCTGCAAGCACAGCGGCTGGATCGAGATCCTGGGCTGCGGCATGGTCGACCCCAACGTCCTCATCAACTGCGGCATCGACCCCGAGAAGTACACCGGCTTCGCCTTTGGCATTGGCGCCGAGCGCGTCGCGGCCCTGCGCTACGACCTGCCCGACCTGCGTACGTTGATGACTGGCGATATGCGTTTCCTGAATCAGTTTTAGGCTGCGGCTTGCCCAAGCACGGCACCTCGGCGCTCATTCGTCGCTTGCGTACCAAAGTACGCGGCGCTCCTCTTTCGGGCCGATCTGCCGCACTTGGACAACCCTCGCTTTGTAAGGAATGTTCACAAAGTTGAAGTTTCCACCTGCATCTCTTCGCAGGCTTTCAGTATGAAAGGAGAGCTAGATGCGTGTTTCTTACGACTGGCTCAAGACCATGATCGATATTCCGGAGGATTCCAAGACCCTTTCGGACGAATATATCCGTACCGGCACCGAGGTCGAGGCGATCGACACCGTGGGCGAGTCCTTCGACCACGTGGTGACTGCCAAGGTGCTCACCAAGACCCCGCACCCCGATAGCGACCATATGTATGTGTGCTCGGTCGACGTGGGCGACAAGAATCTCGACGCCGACGGCAACCCCGCCCCGCTGCAGATCGTCTGCGGCGCGCAGAACTTTGAGGCCGGCGACCACATCGTCACGGCCATGATCGGCGCTGTCCTGCCCGGCGACGTCAAGATCAAGAAGAGCAAGCTTCGCGGCGTCGTGTCCATGGGCATGAACTGCTCCGCGCGCGAGCTCGGCCTGGGCGGCGACCACTCCGGCATCATGAT
This sequence comes from uncultured Collinsella sp., assembly GCA_902478945.1. Lineage (GTDB taxonomy): Bacteria > Actinomycetota > Coriobacteriia > Coriobacteriales > Coriobacteriaceae > Collinsella. The sequence goes on along the minus strand of CABSMX010000009.1, from coordinate 21,078 downwards.
CCTGCCCGAGGATACGCCCTGCGGCATGCCGTTTGCCGAGTACGTGGGCTCGAGCGACACCGTGCTCGACTGCGAGATCACGCCCAACCGTCCCGACTGCCTGTCCATGATCGGCATGGCCCGCGAGACCGGCGCCATCTTCGACCGCGATTTCCACGTTGAGCTGCCCGCCATCAAGGCCGAGACCGGCCGCGCGACTGACGACGAGCTTTCGGTCGAGATTGCCGACGAGGGCCTGTGCGACCGCTACGTCGCCCGCATCGTGCGCAACGTGAAGGTCGGCCCCTCGCCCGACTGGATGGTCAAGCGCCTCAACGCCCTGGGCGTGCGCCCGCACAACAACATCGTTGACATCACCAACTACGTGATGATGCTTACCGGTCAGCCGCTGCACGCCTTTGACCTGGACACCTTTGCCGAGCGCGATGGCCACCGTCGCGTGGTGGTTCGCGCTGCCCAGCAGGATGAGAAGTTCACGACGCTCGACGGCGAGGAGCGCACGCTCGACGCCGGCATGGGCCTCATCACCGACGGCGAGCGTCCCGTGGCGCTGGCCGGCGTTATGGGCGGCATGGATTCCGAGATCGAGGACGACACCGTCGACGTGATGGTCGAGAGCGCCTGCTTCAACGCCGGTCGCACCTCGCACACCAGCCGCGACCTGTCGCTGATCTCCGATGCCTCCATTCGCTTTGAGCGCCAGGTCGACGAGACCGGCTGCGTGGACGTCGCCAACGTCACGTGCGCGCTCATCGAGGAGATTGCCGGCGGCGAGGTCGCCCCCGGCTATGTGGACGTGTTCCCCGCGCCCAAGACCATCGACAGCATCAAGCTGCGCTTGGCCCGCGTGCACGCCATCTGCGGCGCCGACATCGAGCCCGACTTTATCGAGCGCTCGCTCACCCGCCTGGGCTGCACTGTCGAGCGCGACGGCGAGGACTTTATGGTCACCCCGCCGAGCTTCCGCCCCGACCTGCCGCGCGAGATTGACCTGATCGAGGAGGTCCTGCGCCTGTGGGGCATGGGCCGTGTGACGGCGACCATCCCGGCTGCCAAGAACCATATCGGCGGCTTGACCCGCGAGCAGAAGCTCACCCGCAAGGTCGGCGAGATCCTGCGCGCCTGCGGCCTCAACGAGACCACGACCTTTGGCTTTGCCGCCCCGGGCGACCTGGAGAAGATCGGTATGTCCACCGAGGGCCGCGGCTGCCCCGTGGTGCTCATGAATCCGCTGGTGGCCGAGCAGACCGAGATGCGCCGCTCGCTGCTGCCGGGCCTGCTGCAATCCGTGGCCTATAACGAGGCCCACGGCACGCCCAACGTGCATCTGTACGAGGTCGGCAGCCTGTTTCACGGTCGCGAGAACGCCAGCCTGCCCAAGGAGACCAAGTCCGTGGCGGGCGTGCTCTCGGGCCAGTGGAGTGAGCGGTCTTGGAACATGAAGTACCGCAAGCTGCGCTTCTTCTTTGGCAAGGGCATTGTCGAGGAGCTGCTTGCCCAGCTGCGCATCGAGAAGGTTCGCTTCCGTCCCGTCGAGGGCGAGGGCTACGCTTTCTTGCAGCCGGGTCGTGCGGCCGAGGTTCTGTCCGGCGGCACCGTGCTGGGCTGGGTCGGCGAGATTCACCCCGAGGCGCGCGAAGCCATGGGCATCGACGAGGTCGTCGTTGCCTTTGAGCTCGACCTGGACAAACTGATCAAGGGCGCCCGCAACCAGGAGAACTACCGCGAGTTCTCGCAGTATCCGGCTGTTGAGCACGACCTGGCTATCGTGGTCGATAACTCCGTGACCTGCGAGGATCTTGAGCGCCGCATTACCAGCGCTGGCGGCAAGCTGCTCGAGGGCGTGCGCCTGTTCGACGTCTACCGCGATCCCATCCGCATCGGAGCGGGCAAGAAGTCCATGGCCTTTGCGCTTACGTATCGCTCCGATGACCACACGCTCACCAGCGAAGAGGTCGAGAAGGCGCACCAGAAGATCGTCGCCAAGGTGTGCAAGGGCGTAAACGGCGAGGTCCGCGGCTAGGTCTTGCGCTGGGGTATAGGTCAGCGGTGGCTGCTGGCGAGTCCTACGTGACCGCTACGCTCGGTATAAGGCGCTGCTGAGCCTGCATATATGACACGCGCATTACATAACGGCGTGCTGCTTTGTCGGCAGCGCGCCGTTTTGCTATGATAGCCCGCGGCGTGTTACGAATCTGACATTACGTAATACTGACAAGGTGATTTAGGCGACGTTGCAATTTCGTGCGCCGATAACCGGGAGGCGTATATGCACATTCCAGACAACTACCTGTCCCCGCAGACCGATGCCGTCATGGCGGTGGCGATGGTGCCCGTATGGGTTCACTGCATCAAAAAGGTGCGCGCCACGCTCGATCGCGAGCATATGGCGTTCCTGGGCATCTGCGCCGCATTCTCCTTCTTGCTCATGATGTTCAACGTGCCGCTGCCCGGCGGTACCACTGGTCACGCCGTTGGTGGCGCGCTCATCGCGCTGCTGCTGGGCCCCGAGGCTGCTGCCATTGCGGTTTCGGTTGCGCTGGCGCTGCAGGCGCTGCTGTTTGGCGACGGCGGCATCCTGTCCTTTGGAGCCAACTGCTTTAACATGGCCTTTGTGCTGCCGTTTGCCGCTGCTATCGTGTTCCGTGCGCTCAACAGCCGTTTACACGACAAAAGCTGGGGCACCTCGGTTTCGGCCATCGTAAGCGGCTGGGTTGGCCTGTGCCTGGCGGCCCTGTGCGCGGCAATCGAGTTCGGTATTCAGCCGATGCTCTTCACCAACGCTTCGGGCGCCCCGCTGTACTGCCCCTTCCCGCTGTCCGTGGCTATTCCGGCCATGTTGGTCCCGCATATGCTGGTTGCCGGTGTGGTCGAGGGCGTGGCGACGGCCGCCATCTACGGTTTCATTAAGAAGACGGCGCCGAGCATTATCGTCGGCCCCGAGGCCGCCGATGGTCAGCTTGCCGCCGAGGGCGCTGCTGCCAAGAAGACCACGCTGGTCCCCACGCTCATCCTGGTTGCCATGCTTGTCGTAGCCACGCCGCTGGGCCTGCTGGCCACGGGTGACGCCTGGGGTGAGTGGGATGCCGAGGGCGCTGCGGTTGCCGTCCAGGAAGCCGGCGACGATAGCCTGCAGGCTTCGGCCGGCCTCGACACTCCGACCTTTGCCGACGCTCTGCCCACGGGCGATTATCTGCAGGCCTATTCCGAGGAGCAGGGCCTTGGCTTTGCCGGCCAGGCCGCGATGTATATTCTTTCGGGCGTGATTGGTGTGGCGGTGCTCACCATCGCATTCCGTCTGATCTCGCTGACAGTTAAGGAAAGCGGGGCTCATGGCGACGGTCGAGCTGCCTAGCTGGCTTGCGGACGCGCAGCGTTACGAGCCCACGGGCGCTCGGCATCGTGTGATGCAAAAGAACGTCCTGCACCTGGCGAGCCTGCTTGAGCGGGTCCGCCTGGGTGGAGGCGCGCACGAGGGCGGGTCGATGGTCGACCGCGCCCTTTCTTGCGTTTCGGCTCCGGTGCGCCTGGTGGGGATGTTCGTCTGCGTCCTGTGCGTGTGTCTGACGCAGAGCCCGCTGTACCTGATGCTGATGGCGGCTATCGCGCTGGTGCTGGTCGCGGTGCGCCCCGCGCGCGGGTTGCGCGCGACTTTTGTACCGGCGCTTGGCGCCACGGGGCTTGCGGTGGTTCTGGCGCTGCCTGCCCTGTTGCTGAGCGCGTCTGCCACGGGCGCCATGCTCAAGATCTCGCTCAAGACGTTTATTAATGTGTCGCTGGTGCTGGGTGTTTCGTGGACGCTCACCTGGAGCCGCATGTCGGCGGCGCTCAAGATGCTGCACCTGCCCGACGAGGTTATCTTTACGTTTGATATGGCGCTCAAGCATATTGAGGTGCTGGGACGCACGGCGCACGATCTGTGCGAATCGGTCATGCTGCGCAGCGTCGGTTCCGCGCCTGCGGGTTTTTCGCGCACCGATTCGCTGGCGGGTATCATGGGCATGACGTTTATCAAGGCGATGGAATGCAGCCGCGCGATGGACGAGGCCATGCTGTGTCGCGGCTTCGCCGGCGTGTATCCGGCGCCTGCACGGAGCGGCTTTGGCTGGCGCGATGCGGTTTACGCGGCCGTTGTGGCGTTGCTCGCCGTGTTGTGCGCGGTGCTGTAGCGCGGACGGTCGAACCGTTGATGTGAGTAGGGAAGGGCGACGTTTTGGCAAACGATACGAATAACGCGATGGGTGCGAGCGGTGCTGCCGGCGCCGAGGTCACTCCGCTCATCGAGTTTCGCGACGTGGTGTTTTCCTATGCGGGTCATACGGTGGTCGATGGCGTTTCATTGCAGGTGAACCGTGGAGAGCTCGTTGCTCTGCTCGGTCCCAACGGCTGCGGCAAGACGACGATTATGCGTCTTATCAATGGCCTTGAGCTTGCGGACACGGGTGCGTACCTGTTTGACGGGCGCGTGGTCGATGCGGCATATCTCAAGGATTCCGCGACGGCCCAACGGTTCCATCAACGCGTGGGCTTTGTGTTCCAGAATGCCGATGCGCAGCTCTTTTGCGCCACGGTCGGCGAGGAAGTCGCGTTTGGCCCGGCTCAAATGGGGCTGCCGGCAGACGAGCTCGAGCGCCGCGTGCGCGATGCCATGGGGCTGTTCCAGGTTGCCGACCTTGCCGACGCCTCTCCCTATCAGCTCTCGGGCGGGCAAAAGAAGCGCGTTGCGCTGGCCGCGGTGGTGTCGATGAACCCGGATATCCTGGTGCTCGACGAGCCCACCAACGGACTTGACGAGGACTCGTGCGACATCGTGGTCAACTTTCTACTGGCCTATGTTGCTGCCGGCAAGACGGTCTTGATGAGCACACATCATCAGGATTTGGTGCGGCGCCTGGGCGCCCGCGCCATCTATATCGATCGATATCACCATGTGGTCGAGGCGCCTTCGCCGTCGTATGGAACCGAGAGCGGCGCTGCGGAATAGTTGCTGCGTAGAGCGTGCGTAGCCGCCCGCGCGGCTTTGCCGTGATGGTATAGTTATCCAGGTTTTTTTATGGGGGTGGCTATGCCAAGCTGGAACATTCATATCGCTCAGACGGAGCGTTTGCTGGAGCGCACCGGTGCGCTTGCCAATAGCGTGCGCGACCGCAATGCCTTTTTGTTTGGCTGCGTGGTTCCGGATATCTTCGTGGGCTATATGGTCCCTGGCATTGCCGATCCCATCCCGTACCGCATTACGCACTTTGCCAAGCCTGAGCCCATCCCTAAGCCTCGTGAGCATGAGTTCTGGGATACCTATGTGGCGCCGCTGCTCAAAGGGGCGCCTGTTGGTACGCTGGCTGCCGCGACCTCGATTGTCGAGGAGCGTGAGCGACTCAATCGGGTGCATTATCCCCAACGTTACAAGGACGCCGAGCCGGTTGCCGGTCCCGGTGCTAGTGAGCTTTCGCTCGCGCCCGATGACGTGGCGCAGTCGCTGCTCGATCTGACGCTGGGCGTTTGGTCTCACCTTGTGGCCGATACTGTGTGGAATACCCGCGTGAACCAATACCTAGAGGCGCACGGCGGCAAGCCGTGCGAGGAATTCCGCATTAAAAAGCAAGGCGACTTTGACTGGTTTGGCAAGACGCTCGGCATTGTTTCGATTCCGCGCGCGACCGATCGCCTCTATACTGCGGCGACGCGTTTTGGTCAGTATCCCATCCATAAGGAGTATGTGCTCAAGACCATCGGCGTCATGCACGAGATCGTGCGCGAAAACCCCGGCGAGCCCGATCATCCGCCGTATCGCTTGCTAACCGAGGAGTTTTTCGATGCAACGTTTACCGAGGTCGTCGAGCTAACTGAGGCGGGATTTGCTGCCCGCGTCGAATCGCCCGATGTGCCCGCGCTTCCCCTGATCGCTAGCTGCTAGCTGGTCGGCCCGGCAGTGAACAGCTCATCCCAATTGACAAGTAGCTCTTGCCGCAGGGCATCTTCGGTGGTGCGTTCCTGATCGGTCTTTGGGGTGTAGGGAAGTCCAGCCTTTTTATGGATGAGTTTGGCTAGGTTGCCAAAGCTCCTTTTGTCCTTGATCTGATCATAGGTAATTTGGATGACGTCGTAGCCCATGCTTGTGAGGGCGGTGGTGCGCTCGGCATCGGAGAGGCTCGCGGCTTCGCTGTCGTGGGCGGAGCGGCCTTGGCATTCAAGGATGACGCCCATGCTGTCGGTGGCGCTTTCGATGAGGATATCGGCGTAGCAGCAGGTTTTGTCATACAGCGAACGCGCGGCTTCGCTGAGCGGGATGCGCGCGTTATTGGTGATGTCGATGCCCAGACCGCCCTCATCGCGGGGGAGCGAGATGAGCATGGACGTCTGGACTTCGAAGGGCGAGGCGGTCTGTCCTGTCATGCGTTCGGCGGCCCAGCGGAGCTGCTTAACGCCGCGCACGCCTGCGGCCTGCTTGGCGAACGCGGCGATATCCGCTGCGGCAAGAAGCGGCGTGCGCTTCCACAAGCTGGTGTTCTTGCCCTTGGTGTCGTTAACTCGCTCCCAGCCGCAGTTGGGTGGAATGAGCTTAAGCGAAATAGCTTCATCGAGTTGTTGTTGCGTTCGCTCGCAGGGCTTAAACACTGCAAAGGAGCCGCACATCTCGTAGCAAGCCATGAGTAACTGGCTGCGTGAAACCTGCGTGGCAAGGCTGAGCAGCGTTAACTCCGGTGAAGTGACATCAAACCCATGCTCAGTCTGCCTAAACGACCCAGGAGGCGGCTCTTGGGTCAGGAGGTGTGACTTGAACAAACTCCGTGATCCGACTTGCTCGCGACTGAACACAAATCGATGAAGCGGCATATGAAGAAGGTCTTCAACAAGCGCATGGTTCCCAAGGGCGCAACATCTGCGATCCATATTGCCAAGGCTAATGGCGGGGTAAAGGCCTAATACCTGCGGCGGAATACGGTGATAGTAAAAAGCGGATTGACCGCATAGCGTCAGGTCCATGACGTCCTCCTGGTCGAAATGTGCTTTTGGACCGTGCGATGCCAGCGTCAATTCGGAAGTATGCGGCAAAATCTGAACCCTGTGAGCAGACCTGGCTTTTGAGGCTAGTTTATCAGGCATTTTGTTGCGAAAAAACGAGGTGTGCTCGGTGGTCTCAGAATTTGCCGCATACTTCCGAAAACCAGGTCGATCTGGCTTTTGCTAAAACGATTTATCAGCGTCGGTTAAGGTGTGGGTTTGCCACCGGGCGAACACTTTTAGCGCTTGGGACTTTATTTTATGGGCCTCGAAGGGTGGATTTCGCGCTTTTGGTAAAGAAATGAGTGCGTGTTTTGCCGTGCGCCGGCATTGGCACAGAAAAAGGGCCCGGAAGGCAATGCCTTCCGGGCCCTTTGCAATGCAAGTGTGCTTGCAAGTGCGTTTTAGCGCACCTGAGCGACGTAAGCAACGTTGGTCGAGGAGACCTTGTCCTCGAGCTGGACGCTCATGCGGGGATCGCCGGCGGTAGCGACGGTCAGGTCTCCGGCCTCGACGTAGCCGAGCTCCTTAGCAGTCTCGATCGCCTTGACGATCGTGCCGTTGACGGTGCCCTGGGTAATCTCGGCCTGGTGCGGGATAACGCCCCAGTACATGATCATCTGCTGGACGGCCCACTCGTGGCGGGAGAACGCGCAGATCGGCATGTTGGGACGGAAGTGCGAGATCAGGCGAGCGGTGCGGCCGGTGGTCGTCGGCACGGTGATGCACTTGGCGCCAACGGTGGTAGCCATGTTCACAGCGGACATACCCACAACGTTGTTGACAACACGGGTGCCGTGGGCATCGGCCGGAACCTCGAGCGGAGCGTGAGCCGGGAGGTACTTTTCGGTCTCGAGAGCAATGCTGGCCTGCATCTTAACGGCCTCGACCGGGTACTTACCGGCAGCGGACTCGCCAGAGAGCATAACGGCGTCGGTGCCGTCGTAGATGGCGTTAGCAACGTCGGCAACCTCGGCGCGCGTCGGGCGCGGGTTCTGCTGCATGGAGTCGAGCATCTGCGTAGCGGTGATAACGGGCTTGTAGGCCGCGTTGCACTTGGCGATGATCTCCTTCTGGATGTGGGGAACGAGCTCGGGCTTGATCTCGATGCCCAGGTCGCCACGGGCAACCATGATGCCGTCGGAAGCCTCGAGGATCTCGTCGAAGTTCTCGACGCCCAGGGCGCACTCGATCTTCGGGAAGATCGTCACGTGCTCGCCACCGTTCTCGCGGCAAAGCTCGCGGATGCCGCGGACGGACTCGCCGTCACGGATGAAGGAAGCGGCGATGTAGTCGATGTTCTCGGTCAGGCCAAAGAGGATGTCCTGACGATCGCGCTCGGTGATAGCGGGCAGCGAGATGTTGACGTTGGGCATGTTGACGCCCTTGCGCTCGCCGATCAGGCCGTCGTTCTTGACGACGCAGGTCATGTCCTGGCCGTCGACGGACTCGACCTCGAGGGCAACCAGGCCGTCATCGATCAGGATGAGGGAGCCCTTCTCGACCTCGGAGGGCAGAGCCAGGTAGTCGAGGGAGATGTGCTCAGCGGTGCCGTGGAAATCCTCGGTCGTGGGCTGAGCGGTGACGACGATCTTGTCGCCGGTCTTGACGGCAACCTTCTTGCCATCGACCAGAAGGCCGGTGCGGACCTCGGGGCCCTTGGTGTCGAGCAGGATGCCGACGGGCATACCGAGCTCCTTGGAAATACGACGGACGCGCTCGATGCGACCGTGGTGCTCGTCGTAGGAGCCGTGCGAGAAGTTAAAACGGGCGACGTTCATGCCCGCCTTGATCATCTCGCGGATGGTCTCGTCGCTATCGCAGGCGGGACCCATGGTGCATACAATCTTAGTGCGCTTGTACATTCAGACCTCCATCTGACATCGTCTTGCGCTGATAGATAAACCATAAGAAATAAAACTGAGTTGATTATAACGAAATGGCGACCGAATACCCCAAAAAATCGACCGTATGCCGAATTAGAAGTTCATTTTTTGCGGAAAAACGGTATATGCAAAAACTTTACCAACCGTTCTAACCGCTGCTATCTGGGCGATATTTCAGTTTGATGATGCGCCGAAGAAAAAACGTTTTATCAATGTTGATCATCACACGGCCTGCACCGTTGCTTATGGACCATATTTCCAAATGGAATGTTTTGGCTAGACGCGTCGCTTTGGGGTACCATAGCTCCACTATCAACTGCCGCTCAGCACGGCAGCCTTGATGAGCCCTTGCCCTTCTCCTGGGAATTATGATCGGGCATCAATCTGCTGAGTGGCCCGAATCCCAGGAGGGGACTCTATATGCAAAAGGAATACCTGTCCGCCGCGGCGGAGGTGCTCAGCGACCAAGGTGTCGATGAGAACCTCGGCCTGAGCACTGGTGAGGCGTCGTCGCGCCTCGCCAAGACAGGCCCTAACAAGCTCGAGGAAGCCGAGAAGACGCCGCTGTGGAAGCGTTTCTTTGAGCAGATGGCCGACCCCATGGTCATCATGCTGATCGTTGCCGCCGTCATCAGCGCGCTCACGGGCATGGTCAAGGGCGAGGCGGACTTTGCCGATGTCGCCATCATCATGTTCGTCGTTATCGTCAACTCGGTGCTGGGCGTGGTCCAGGAGGCTAAAAGCGAGGAGGCTCTCGAGGCCCTGCAGGAGATGAGCGCAGCGCAGTCCAAGGTGCTGCGCGACGGCAAGCTCGTGCACCTGCCGAGCGCCGAGCTCGTGCCCGGTGACGTGATCATGCTCGAGGCGGGCGACTCCGTCCCGGCCGACTGCCGCGTGCTCGAGAGCGCCACAATGAAGATCGAGGAGGCCGCCCTTACCGGCGAGTCCGTGCCCGTCGAGAAGCATGCCAACGTGATCGAGCTCGCCGCGGGCACCGATGACGTGCCGCTCGGCGACCGCAAGAACATGTGCTATATGGGTTCCACCGTTGTGTACGGCCGTGGTCGCGCCGTCGTGGTCGGCACCGGCATGAACACCGAGATGGGCAAGATCGCTGGCGCCCTGGCCGAGGCCAAGGAAGAGCTCACGCCGTTGCAGGTGAAGCTCGCCGAGCTCAGCCGCATCCTTACCATTATGGTTATCGTCATCTGCGTCGTCATCTTTGGCGTCGACATCATCCGTCACGGCGTGGGCAACGTCCTCACCGACCCGACTGCCCTGCTCGACACCTTTATGGTCGCCGTCTCGCTTGCCGTCGCCGCCATCCCCGAGGGCCTGGTCGCCGTCGTGACCATCGTGCTTTCGCTCGGCGTGACCAAGATGGCCAAGCGCCAGGCGATCATCCGCAAGCTTTCTGCCGTCGAGACCCTTGGCTGCACGCAGACCATCTGCTCCGACAAGACCGGTACCCTTACCCAGAACAAGATGACCGTCGTCAAGCACGAGCTCGCTGCGCCCAAGGAGAAGTTCCTGGCCGGTATGGCACTGTGCTCCGATGCCCAGTGGGACGAGGAACTGGGCGAGGCCGTGGGCGAGCCGACCGAGTGTGCACTCGTCAATGATGCCGGCAAGGCTGGTCTTACTGGCCTGACTGCCGAGCACCCGCGCGTGGGCGAGGCCCCGTTCGACTCGGGCCGTAAGATGATGTCTGTGGTCGTCGAGACCCTGGACGGCGAGTACGAGCAGTACACCAAGGGCGCGCCCGACGTGGTGATTGGTCTGTGCACCCATATCTACGAGGGCGATAAGGTCGTTCCGCTGACTGGGGAGCGCCGCGCCGAGCTCGTGGCCGCCAACAAGGCCATGGCCGACGAGGCCCTGCGCGTGCTGGCGCTGGCGAGCCGCACCTACACCGAGGTTCCCGCCGACTGCAGCCCCGCTGCGCTCGAGCACGACCTGGTCTTCTGCGGCCTGTCCGGCATGATTGACCCTGTCCGCCCCGAGGTCGCCGACGCCATCCGCGAGGCCCACGACGCCGGTATCCGCACCGTCATGATCACGGGCGACCATATCGACACCGCCGTGGCCATCGCCAAGCAGCTGGGAATCGTCACCGATCGCAGCCATGCCATCACCGGTGCCGACCTCGATCGCATGAGCGACGAGGAGCTCGACGCGCACATCGAGGACTACGGCGTGTACGCCCGCGTCCAGCCCGAGCACAAGACCCGCATCGTCGAGGCCTGGAAGTCGCGCGACCAGATCGTGGCCATGACGGGCGACGGCGTCAACGACGCCCCGTCCATCAAGCGCGCCGACATCGGCGTGGGCATGGGCATCACCGGTACCGACGTTACCAAGAACGTCGCCGACATGGTGCTCGCCGACGACAACTTCGCCACCATCATCGGTGCGTGCGAAGAGGGCCGTCGCATCTACGACAACATCCGCAAGGTCATCCAGTTCCTGCTTTCGGCTAACCTTGCCGAGGTGTTCTCGGTGTTTATCGCCACGCTCATCGGCTTTACCATCTTCCAGCCGGTGCAGCTGCTGTGGGTGAACCTGGTCACCGACTGCTTCCCCGCGCTCGCGCTGGGCATGGAGGATGCCGAGGGCGACATCATGAAGCGTAAGCCGCGCAACGCCAAGGACGGCGTCTTTGCCGGTAATATGGGCCTGGACTGTGTGGTCCAGGGTTTGATCATCACCGTGCTGGTGCTGGCGAGCTTCTTTGTGGGCGTGTACTTTGACATGGGCTACATCCACATCGCCGATATGATCGCCGGCAACGCCGACGAGGAAGGCGTGATGATGGCCTTCATCACGCTCAACATGGTCGAGATCTTCCACTGCTTCAATATGCGCAGCCGTCGTGCGTCGCTGTTTAGCATGAAGAAGCAGAACAAGTGGCTGTGGGCATCTGCCGCGCTGGCGCTGGTGCTGACGGTGATCGTAACCGTACAGCCGACGCTTGCCGAGATGTTCTTTGGCCCTGTGACGCTTGAGCTCAAGGGCGTTATCGCCGCGCTGGGCCTTGCCTTCCTGATCATTCCGCTGATGGAGATCTACAAGGCGATCATGCGCGCTGTGGAAAAAGAGTAACGCTCTCGTCCGGGCCCGCCCCACGCCCTTTCTCCCTTACTGGTCCTCGCGCTTTGCGCTGCGGGATCGTTCGGGAGAAAGGGCTTCCGGGGCGGGCCCTGCGGTATCCTTGCTGGCTTTTCTCCCGCGCGGATGATAAAGGGCTGAGGGAAAGTTTGTGAGCTGGTCGGGCTTTGCCCGGCCAGCTCTTTTTGATTTAAAATACCTGCTCAGTTGTGATTTATGGTGCTGGGAGGCGCTTGTGGGCAAGGCTAAGGCTAAGGCGAAGAAAAAGACGACGGGGGCGCGGGCTAAGCGCGATCGTCGTCGGAAGCTTGCGACCGAAGCTCCCGCGTCTGCCGAGGAACTGCTGGCAAGTGTGCCGGGACTCGACGCGCTGCAAGATGTCCCGGCGTTTGGCGACCTGCCGGTTGACGATGCTCAGCAAGCAGCATTTGACGACTTTTGCGCTCGGGCCGAGGAGCCCGAGCAGATGCAGCTTGGTGCCGTGGTGCGCCTGGATCGTGGGTTTCCGCTGGTGGCGACTGCCGACGACACCTTTCGTGCCGAGCATGCCGTGGGGTTTGCCAAGTCGCGTGGCGAGGATGAGGTTCTGCTGCCCGCCGTGGGCGACCGCGTTGCGGTGCGCCGTGCACCGGGGCATGACATGGGCGTGATCGAGTGCGTGCTGCCGCGCCGCACGAGTTTTGAGCGCTGGCGCGGACGCGCTCGCGGCGAGCGTCAGGTGCTTTGCTCCAACGTGGATAGCGTGCTGATCGTGCAGGCGCTCGGCGCCGGCGAGGTACTGCTCGACCGCGTGGCGCGCTCGCTGGTGTTGGCACTCGACTGCGATGCCGAGCCGGTGGTGGTACTCACCAAGGCCGACCGCTGCGACGCCGATGAGCTCGAGCGCGATCTGGACCGTGTGCGCCGCCTGGTGGGTCCGGACGTGCGCGTGATCGTGACGTCCTCTGTCGAGGGCCGTGGCCTGGACGAGGTGCGCGCCTGCGTGCCCGCCGGGAGCTGCGCCATGATCTTGGGTGAATCGGGTGCTGGCAAGTCGACGCTGCTCAACGCGCTGCTGGGTCACGATACATTGGCGACCGGCGGCGTGCGTGAGCGCGATGACCAGGGTCGCCACACCACGGTCGCGCGCGTGATGGTGGCATTGCCGGGCGACGCCGGCGTGATCGCCGATGCACCGGGTCTGCGCAGTCTGCCGCTCGTAGGGCATGAGCGGGGTTTGGCACGCGCGTTTCCCGAGATCGTCGAGGCGTCGCGTGCGTGCCGGTTTGGCGACTGCACGCATACCCACGAACCAGGCTGCGCCGTTCGCGAGGCCGAGGATGCCGGGCAGATCGACAGCCTGCGCCTGGAGACGTTCCAAAATCTGGCGTCATCCATGCGTGTGAGTGCTCAGATGCTCGATCCCGATGTCCATCTGTAATTGATTTTTCCTATGACAGTCGTCTCCCAATGGCGCGGGAGGCGGCTTTTTTATTGCCGATGCGCCCCTAAACGTGCGTTTTGCCGACGTGCTGACCAAAACCTTGCCACGAGCTTGACGGACCGGTCAGCTTTTGGTCGGCAATTGGTTTGACACTCAAAACCAAGATCGCGATCGCGTCGTTTTGCTGCTTGCCCGCTCGGACAATGGTGGTACGGGCATCCGCCCGGTGCTACCTTGAGAGGAGCGGCCGTGAACAAGAGCAAGCGCATCGCCATCAGTCTGATCGCGGGCGTGCTCGCCGCGTTGCTCTGCATGGTCTACGCATCGTCGATCCGCTCGCGGGCTGAGCAGGCCCAGGCCGAGACGCTGGCCAAGTATGGCGGCGATCGCGTCGAGGTGTGCGTCGCGGCACGCGATATCGATGCGGGCGAGACGCTCGACGAGACCAATGTCATAACCCAGGAATGGCTGGCGAGCCTACTGCCGCGCGATGCGGCGACCGAGTTGCGCCAGGTGCGCGGCGACGTGACGACCTCACGCATCCCTAAAAATGCCGTGATTTGCGATGTCTACACCAAGGCCGAAAGCCACACGCTCGAGGTGCCCAAAGGCAAGGTCGCCGTTTCGGTGGCGGTCGATGCCGAGCATTCGGTCGGGGGCGCCACGGGCGTGGGCAGCTACGTGGACGTGTACGTGCAAAAGGACGGCGTAACCGATCGGCTGTGCGGTGCGCGCGTGATCGATACCAGCGAAGAGGCCGGCGCCACGCGCGAAGGCAAGATCGAATGGGTGACGCTGGCGGCCGACCCCGAAGACGTTAAGGAATTGCTGGGGGCCTCGGGCAAGGGGGCGGTCAGTTTGACGATTCCCGCCACGGTGCGCAGCAAAAAGAGCGGAGGCGACGAGTGATGAAGGCGATCTGGCTTGCATGCTGCGCGTGTGGTGATTACGGATTGCTGCAGCGGGAAGTCGAGGGCCGCGATGCGGGCGCGCAGGTGCTTCGCGTGGGTGACCTGGATGGGCTGGTGTCCATGGCGCGGGCGTTTCCGTCGCGTCGCGGGGCGGCGATTATCGCGGCAGCCCTGTTCGATGCCGAAGACGTGCGAAAGACCGTTGCGCGCCTGACGGCCGAGGGCCGCGTGAGCCGCGTGGTCGTACTGATAGAGACGCTCGATCCTTCGGATATCGAGGGGCTGTTTCGCGCAGGGGCGACCGAGGTTATCGCTGCGCGCAGCATATGCGGCAACGGGCGCGCGGGCGAGGGAACGGTTGATTGCGACCTGTGTCTGACGATTGAGCCCGATGCTTTTGTTGATAGGGAACCCGGGGCGCCTCGCGCTACAAGAGGCCCGCGTGTTGATGATTGTGGAAAAGCGGAAGCCGAGCATGGTCGGTGTCCCCGGGACCCCCTTGCATACGATGAAGTCGGAGAGCCGGTGCCGTATGGCGAGGATCTTTTGGCTGTAGATATGGGATACGTGCATGGCGTGAGCCTGGTCGATGAGCTCGACGAGGTTGAGGGACTTGCCGGGAACGACAATGTTCGTGTCGATGCGACCGTGAAGTCCCCAGATTCGGCCCCGCGGACCGAGCAGCCTGCCATGCCGGCTTGGGCGCAGCATATGAGCGCTGCCGGGGAGACGGGGACGTTGCCGCCCGTGCCGGCGCCGCCTGCCCCCACGCCGTCGGCGGATGCCGCCTCGTCGCATCGAGCCCCGGTTGTCTGCGCCGTCTCGGGTTCGGGCGGTTGCGGCAAGTCGACGATCGTCGCCGCCATGGCGTACGCGGCGTCGCTGCTGGGCCTGCGTGCTGCCGTGCTCGACTTGGACCTGATGTTTGGAAACCTCTACGACCTGCTGGGCGCCGATGCCCCGCATGACATGGCGACGCTTATCGAGCCATCGGCTGTGGGCACACTTGCCGAATCGGACATCGTGGCCGCCTCGATGCGCGTGGCCCCGGGCGTTACGCTTTGGGGCCCGGTCGCCGCGCCCGAACAGGCCGAGCTCATGGCGCGTCCGGTGGAGCTGTTGCTCGATGTCTTGCGCCGCGAATCCGACGTGGTGCTTGTCGACACCTCGGTCTTTTGGGGCGACGCCGTGGCGGCCGCGGTGGCGGCGAGCGACCGCTGCCTGGTCGTGGGCGATCCATCGGTGTCGTCTGCGACGTCCGCGGCACGCGTCATCGAGTTGGCGAGCCGTGTGGGCGTGCCGCGTACGCGCATGAGCGCCGTATTCAACCGGTTTGGCGCGCGCGGCGCTGACGAGGATGTCGCCATGCGCTTTGAGATTACCTGCGCGTTGAGCTCCAAGATCCGTATCGCCGACGGCGGGCAGGACTTGGCGGCGCTCATGGCGTTCGGCCGTGCTGACGAGGCAGTGGGCCAGACCAGCGCTTTTGCCACCAGCGTACGCGAAGCCACGCGCAAGATGCTCGTGGAGCTGGGCTGCGCCGTCGGTCCCTGGAGCGATATGGTCACCGACCGTGCGACGCGCACCGAGCGCCCGCGCATCCGTCTTCCCTGGTCGCGCGAGGGTGATTCGCGATGAGTTTGCAAACAAGGATTAAGGAAGCCGGTGCAGCCGCGGCGACAGTGCCTGTTGATGCGGGACGCCACCGTGCCGTCAAGCGCCGCACCAAACGCGCCGTGATGGACCGCATGGGCTATGACGAGGTGGCGCGTATCAGCGCATACATCGATCCGGCGCGCGCCCGCTCGGAATTGCGTCCTGCGGTGGAGGCGGCGCTCAACGTGGAGGAGGCGACCGACCTGGCGACGCCCGAGCGCGAGACCATCATTGACGAGATTTTGGATGACGTGGTGGGCCTGGGCCCGCTGCAGCCGCTCATCGAGGACGACACCGTCACCGAGATCATGGTCAACGGTTGTCGCTCGGCTTTCTTTGAGCGCGGCGGCGTCTTATATCCCATCGAGCATGCGTTTGAGGACGATGAGCAAATCCGCGTGCTCATCGACCGCATCATCTCGCCGCTGGGTAGGCGCATCGACGAGCGCAGCCCCATCGTCAACGCTCGCCTCAAGACGGGCTATCGCGTCAACGCGGTGATTCCGCCCGTGGCGATCGATGGGCCAATCCTCACCATCCGTAAGTTTTCAGACCGCATCTGTTCATTGGACGAGCTTGTGGGCCTGGGGTCGTTGCCGCTTTGGTATGCGCAGCTGCTGTCGTGTGCGGTGTCGCTGCGTCAAGATCTGGCGGTTGCAGGTGGCACGGGATCGGGCAAGACCACGCTGCTCAACGCGCTGTCGTGCGAGATATCCACCGGCGAGCGCATCGTGACGATCGAGGACTCCGCCGAGCTCAAGTTTGCGCATCACCCGCATGTGGTTCGCCTGGAGGCACGCGAGGCTTCAATTGAGGGCGAGGGCGCGGTGACAATCCGCGACCTGGTGACCAACGCCCTGCGTATGCGTCCCGACCGTATTGTGGTGGGCGAGGTGCGCGGTGCGGAATGTTGCGACATGCTGCAGGCCATGAACACCGGGCACGATGGGTCGCTCACCACGCTTCATGCGGGCACCGAGCAGGAGACCGTGGTGCGTTTGACGCTGCTTGCACGCTATGGCATCGATCTGCCGAGCGAGCTTATCGAGGAGCAGATTGCCATGGCGCTCGACGGCATCGTGATGTCCGAGCGCCATGCGGACGGCAGGCGTTTCGTGTCCTCCTATTCGGGGGTGCGACGCGGCGCGTCGGGCGGCGTGGAGCTTGAGCGCTACGTGACGTTCGATGCCGCCACGCGCACCTGGACGCTCGATCGCGAGCCTCCGTTTATCGCGGAGGGCCTGCGCTCGGGAACGCTCACACAAGAGGAGGTGGACGAATGGAGATCGTTGTGCCCCTCGTCGTAGGGGGCTTGACGGGGCTTTCGGCCGCGGTGGCGTGCGGGGTGGAGCCTCGTGCGCCGCGCGTGCCGCCGGCGGAGCTGGTCAGTCATGCGCTTGAGTCGGTTGCCGAGAGGCTGCCGCGCGAGTTGGTAGAAAACGACCTGCTAAAAAAGATTGCCCACTCCTGGGCGGCGCTGGTTCCGGCACATCGCGTTGGCCTTGTCATCGAGGATGACGAGGCGCGACTGGCATGCTTGCTGCTGTCGAGTGGTGTCTGCGGCATTGCCCTGACTGTCGTATCGCTGTCGCCCATCGGCTTTGTCCTGGGGCTGCTCGCACCGTTTGGCGTAGGTGCCGCTCGCGACACCTTCGACCGTCGCCGCGAGCAACACGATGTGGAAGAAGCCATGCCCGAGGCCTTTACGTCGCTCTCTATGTCGCTCGCCTCGGGTCATTCGCTGGCCCAGGGCATGAGGTTTGTGGGAACTCACGCGCAAGAGCCGGTGCATACCGAGTTTTTGCGCGTTGCGGCGGCGATCGACTGCGGCGTCTCGGCGACTGATGCGTTGGATGACCTACTCGACCGTATCGATGCCCCCGGCCTTTCGCTTGTCACCTTGGCGCTCAAGGTGTCGCAGCGAACCGGTGCCCCGCTTGTCGACCTGCTATCCGAGGCGTCGAGCATGGTGGGGGAGCGCATTGAGCTCAAGCGCCGCCTGGACGTCAAGACATCGCAGGCTCGTATGTCGGCACACATGGTCTCGGCGATGCCGGCGGGTATGTGCGCGGTGCTGGCGCTGCTTTCGGCCGACTTTCGCCGCGGCCTTGCAACGCCGGCGGGTGCCGGTGCCGTGGTGCTGGGACTTGCTCTCAACGCCGTCGCCCTGGTGGTCATCCGACGCATTATGCGGGTGGAGCTATGAGCGCCCTGGTCGGGGTCGCGGCGTGCCTGTGCGCGTTCAGCGTGTTTATCGTGACGGGTTTGGAGCGCGCGGACGCACACAAGATCGTCCAGGCCTGCAAACGCGAAGCGCTGCTGGTTGTTACGGCTGCTCGATCGGTGACCGATGCCCTGGCAGCACGGTTGAGGGGCATGCTCGGCACGGGTGGTACGGCGCAGGTGTCGCTTGGCGAGGTGTCCGAGATGATCGACGTGGTGCGTCTGGGGCTTTCGGCTGGTCTTTCGTTCGATGCGGCGCTTGAGGTTTTTTGCGCCAATCGCCGATCGACGTTGGCGCTCCGCCTTGAGCGAGCCTGCATGGCATGGCGGGTGGGCGTAGGGACGCGCGAGGATGAGCTTCTGACGGCCGCGCGCGACCTGGATGTGCGGGCGCTCGAGACCTTTGCCATCACAGCGGGGCAGGCGCTTGCCCTCGGTGCCCCGCTTGCCGAGACGTTGGCGGCTCAAAGTCGCGAGATTCGCGCGGCCCATCGCGCCGCGGTCGAGCGCGAGATCGAGCGTGCGCCGGTCAAGCTGCTGATTCCCACCGGCACGCTCATCTTGCCGGCGTTGCTTCTGTCCATATTGGGCCCGCTGCTGGGAGCAGGCGGGATGATGTAGGGAGGAATACATGAATACGATGACTGACGTTGCTGGCAAGGTCTGGAGCTGGGCGTTTTGCCAGTCAATTCACGCTCGCCAGCGTGCCGAGGAACTGCTGCGGGAGGAGAACGCGCAGGGCACCACCGAGTACGCCATCCTGGTCGGTGTGCTCGTGGTGATCGCCATCATTGCCATCGTCGCATTTAAGGGCAAGGTCCAAGATCTATGGAGCGCTATCAGCGAGGGCATCAACAGCCTGTAGAGGGCGCCCGTCCCGTCGGCGCGTTGCTGGTGCTCGCCTGTGCGGTCGTGGCGGTGGCAGTGGCGGTTTGGGGGCTTAACGCAGCACGGCAACAACGTTTAGGGGTTGCCGCGGATGCGGGCTCGGGTTCGGCTGCGGCGTCTCAAATAGACGATGCGCGAGACGCGGACGATGCGAATGCCGCCGTCACGGCGCAAACGTTCTTGCAAGCACTCGACGAGCGAGCGGACGCTGCAACGGGTTCATCGGCAAACAATGCCGTCGCTGTTCGTCTCGCATGGTCCGAGTGCCGACCGATGACCGAAGCGGCGGCGGATATGCTGCATGCCTATCGCGAGGTGCCCACGGCGCAACTTGCTCTGAGCGGCTATCTCGACATCAAGGGCAACGTGTGGGGCGCCATCGTGCGTGACGGACGCGGCTGGGTCGATATGGTGACGGTTGCCGCGGATGCTGGTGATACTTCGTGTCGTCTGCGCGTGGTCCGCCTGACCCCGCAGACAACGAACTCAAAGGAGGGGTCGTGAAATGCATGATGTCCTGCGCGAGGAATCTGCCCAGGCGACGGTCGAATACGCCATCGTCACGGTGGCGCTGCTTTCCATCGTGCTGGCGATCGCCGGGCTTTGGCGTGCCGGTGCCGACGGGCGCTTGGCAGCGCTGGTCGAGCGGGCGGCGTCTCACGGCGTCACCTCGACATCGGTTGTCGACGCTGCTGCGGGTGCTAAGGATATCGTGCTCTATTGATGCCATGCGCGAGGACCGGGCGCAGTCTACGGTCGAGGCGGCATTCCTGCTGCCGACGTTTCTGACGCTCGTCCTGTTGGCGCTGCAGCCGGTGTGCCTGCTCTATACACGCGCGGTCATGGAGTCTGCCGCCGCCGAGACTGCGCGGCTCATGACCACGACGACGGTGGGGGATGACGAGGATATTAAGGAGTTTGCCCGCCGCCGTCTTGCCGCGGTTCCCGACGTTTCGATTTTCCATGCCGGCGGGCCCCTGTCGTGGGATATCGAGCTTGGTCGGGCCGATGCGGGCGGCGTCTCGTCCGTTTCCGTTACCGGCGAGGTTAAACCGCTGCCCGTAATCGGTGCGTTTGCGCAGGCTATGGGTAGCACAGGCCATAACGGCTATGTCGAGCTTAAGGTCGACGTCTCGTATCGATCGCGTCCCGAGTGGCTGGAGGGAGATTATGATTTATGGATTGCTGCATGGGATTAAGCGCTGCCTGTTGAAGGTGACGAGGGGGCTTGCGGGCCGTTGCCGACCGCGTGCTCGCTGCAAGCGAGGCGGCTTTATGGGTCGAGCCGGGATCGACCTGTTTATCGAAGACGGTGCCTATACCACGCTCTCCTCTGCGGTGGTCATCTTGGTGGTGCTCACGTTGCTGTTTTCGTCGACGGCGGCGATATGGAGCATGTCGCGTGCCGGGGACACCCAGGTGGCTGCCGATAGCGGCGCGCTGGCAGGCGCCAATGTGGTGTCGTCCTACCATACGGCTGCGACGGTGGTGGATGCGAGCATTTTGAGTTTGGGCCTGGCGGGGTTTGCCACGATCGGCACCGGCTTGGTCGCCATCCTTATTCCGGGTGCCGAGCTTGCCGCGGGCGATATGGTCGACTCGGGAGTCGAGATCATTAAAACGCGCAACAAGTTTGCCAAAAGCGCCTCCAAGGGCTTGCAGAAAATCGAGACGGCTCTACCGTATCTGGTTGCCGCGCGAGCTACGCAGGCCGTGTCGGCGCAGGATACCGAGGGTGCGACCTATACCGGTACGGCGCTTGCCGTGCCCAGGACGTCCGAGTCGGATTTCGTTGCGCTCGAGGGGTCCGAGATCTCGACCGATGTCATTAAAGACACATCGAAGGATCTGGAACGCGCGGCAGATGAGCTGCAGAAAGCCTCAGAGGAGACGGCGAAAGCAAAAGAACGCGCCTGGCTTGCGGATTGAACTGCACCCCAAAACCTGGACGGCTTAAATAAGAACTACGCCGCAAGGGACT
>CABSMX010000008.1 GCA_902478945.1 uncultured Collinsella sp. | reverse complement strand
GTCAGCCCGTGGGAGGCCAGGGCGCCGCTGACCGGTGGACGGCACCGAGCCGCCATTGGGAATGTAGAAGGGGGAGGCCTCGCGGCCTCCCCCTTTTTTTGCGTTTGCTCGATATGAGCTAAACGCCTCTATGGCTTAATAGCCTTTTCTATTTGAAGAAAACAAAATGAATGACCAGCGCGATTGCCACGATGGCAATGATCAAGAGCGCAATTTGGAGACGGTGCTGTCTGCGCCGTTTGTTTGACGATGTAAATATCGATTTCCCCTGCTTAGGCGTCTCGAGATAGCGGGCGGAATGCGTTAGAGTTTGCTTGGGACGGGGCCCTCTACGATGTTGCTTTGTGGGTGTTTGTGTCTGCTCCTGGCTGCTTGCGCTGTTTTTGGATAAGGGGGCATCTTTTAGATACACCGAATCGCTCGAGGCGACACCCATGTGCCTGCGCGCTGATTGAGATTCTTCTAGGGTTTGATATCGATTGCGAGTTACATACTCAGGCTCCGCATCGTTAATGGGCTCTTGGGAAATATGGGGACGATGGTAGCGTATGGGCTGTGAATAGGCAGAACTATCGTTCTGCAGCGACTCAAATGAATTGTCGGAGGTCTGATCGTCCATGATGCCCTTAGGTTGTCATTAACAACGTGTATGCGCTCATTGTAAGCCCTTCGCTCTGTTTTGACAGGCCGCGTATATGGTATTTAAGGCACGGTTCAAAGAACCTTAGCTTCGTTAAAACCTTAGTCGACCAGACTTAGATATGCTTATAGAAAGAGACTTAAAAAACTTTATAGCAAAATGTATATATACGTAATCGTTGGGCATATATTAGAGCGTCAAAAGAAGTCCCTGCCACCTGGAAGATGGCTCGGCAGTCCCTTAAAGGAGTGGTAGTCATGGCAAGCATGGTTCCTTATCGTTCGGTCTTTGGTGTTCGTCCCTCTGCTAGCTCGTTGTTTGATCTCTTTGATGATATGAGCGACCTAGCGAACAGCTCGATTGCTTCTAAGGCGTTCCCCGTTGACGTTGAGGATAAGGGCGATGGCTATGAGGTCAAGGCTTATCTGACCGGCGTCGCCAAGGACGATATCGATGTCGAGCTTAACGAGGGCCGTCTGTCCATTAGCGTGAATGTCGAGGAAGACGAGGAGAACGAGGGTAAGAACTTCCTGCAGAAGGAGTTCAGCTCGTACAGCGCGACGCGCGGTGTGTACCTGAAGGATGCTTCGAGCGAGGGCCTTTCTGCAAAGTACGCTGACGGCATCCTTACCGTTACGGTTCCTAAGATTGTCGAGAAGAAGAACGTTACGAAGATTTCCATCGATTAAGGCTATCGGCTTTTAAAATCGGTGCCTACGTTAAGGGGGCTGGGAAGTGATTCCCAGCCCCCTTTGCTGTTTACTGTATGGTCATGGGCCGATATTGCCCGGCGGGACGTATCGTGAGTTTATGCAGCCCCTCAACGCGGGTGGCGGTGCTGCCAAGCTCGTTGTCGAGTGTTGCGTCGAGGGAGCTTGCGTAGCTTTTGACGGTCAGGCTTGGGCGATTGTTGTCTTGGCTAATGTGCATCGCGATAAGTTGCTCGGTGCAATCGGTTACC
This sequence comes from uncultured Collinsella sp., assembly GCA_902478945.1. Lineage (GTDB taxonomy): Bacteria > Actinomycetota > Coriobacteriia > Coriobacteriales > Coriobacteriaceae > Collinsella. Next base: position 31,522 of record CABSMX010000008.1, on the reverse strand, counting down.
AACGCGCGTGCGGCATCGGCGGCCTGATCGTTGGAGAGATGCCCTTTTACAGACAGGATACGTTCCTGAAGAAAGCGAGGATAGTCGCCTTGACGCAGCATGGTTACATCGTGGTTGCTTTCGAGTGCGAGAATGCGACAGTCCTTGAGCGTATCGATGGCATGCTTCGACAACTCGCCGGTGTCGGTGGCAAGGCCAATTGAATCACCCTGAGCGTCAAACCGGTAGCCGACGGGATTAACGACGTCGTGGGATGTCGAATATGTTTGAATGTGGACTCCGGCAATAGAGAGGGCGTCACCTGGGTCGAATTCCTCGACAGGTAGATGTGCGAGGCTTTCTTTGGACGTGAGCGTTCCTCTGCTGGAAAAGACCGGGCCATTCCAATGCTTGCACCATACCTCAAGCCCCTTGATGTGGTCGCTGTGTTCATGGGTGACAACAAGGGCGTACACGTCGTCTGCCGACAGTCCGAGTTCCGCCATGCGTTTGAGCGTTTCGCGGCGAGACAGTCCGTCATCGACCATAATGAGCCCCTGCGGGCCCTCTATGAGTGCGCAGTTGCCTTTAGAGCCACTGCCGAGGATATGAAGGTGCAGACGAGACATAAGATTCCAAAGGATACAATGGGTGCGGACGAATAGAGGAGGAAGCAAATGCCTACGGTATCTCAGCATTATGGACACCATGCCGTGCCTGGGGCAGTCGATGAGACCCGGACGAGGCAGCAGGCTGCTCCTGTCGTGCTCATGGTATCAGGCGGTGCGGACTCGACGGCACTGCTTCTTATGGCGTGCACATCAAAGCTGGATATCCAAGACGGACGCGGTGTTGCCCCCATTGCTCGCGAGCGCCTGCATGTGCTGCATGTAAACCATCATCTGCGCGGCGAGGCGTCCGATGGCGACGAGGCCTTTGTGCGTGAGCTCTGCGCGAAATATGGTTTACCGCTGTGCGTGGAGCACGCTTATTTTGATGGGGAGTCGGGCAATATTGAGGCCGCGGCCCGCGAGGTGCGCTATGCCGCGGCGCGAAGGTATGTTCGCGAACTATGTGCCAAGACGGGGGCGCCGAGAACGGCGGCGCGCATCTGCACTGCCCACACATCTTCGGATCGCGCGGAAACATTTTTGATGAACGCCATTAAGGGGTCAGGTCCAGCTGGGCTTTCGAGCATTCCCCGCCGAAGGAATATCGTGGTGCGTCCCTTGCTCGACCTAACTCATGGCGAGCTAGTGGGCTATCTACAGGTACATGGTCAGCCGTGGCGTGAAGACGAGAGCAACGAGGACGTCTCGTATCTACGAAACTACGTGCGCCATCGGGTAATGCCAGTGGTGGCACAGCGTAATGCGAGCGTGTGCAAGACGATTGGCGCCGCCTGTGAGATCTTGGGTGACGAAGATGCGTTTCTATCCCAGCTGTCGGCACAGGCGTTCCGAAGCTGTTTGCGCAAAGAGGCGGCGGGTGCGCTAGTGCTCGATGCCAGACGCCTTGCTGCGGCCGAGGTGGTAATCGCGCGGCGCATCGTGCGACTGGCGATCAAACGCATCGATCCGGACGCTCGTCCAGAGATGCGACATGTGGAGCGAGTCCTTTCCTGCGTTGCCGAGGGCGCAGGCTCGGTCACGCTTCCGGCGGGGATTGACGCACGCGTCGAATTTGGCATGCTGGCGTTTAAGGCTCCGGTGGCTCGCGAGGGCCTGGTCGCGGACTGGGTTACCGTACCCGGTCGTTTGCCGTTGGGCGGGGGACGTATGCTGGTCGCAGAGCCGATGGCCGTTGAACCGGGATGCGATATCGTGCGCCGCGCCCGTGAGCTTGCGGCTGCCGGGGAAGTGGCAGCTTTGGTAGACGCGGCTGCCCTGGGTTTTGCCGACAGCGATAGCGAGCGGATCCTGGCGGGCTCGCGTGGCGAGATCCCTGCCGAGGCGCGATTGGCGCGCCTATGGGTGGACGGTCCCGCACCGGGAGACGTGATGTGCCCGTTAGGAATGAGTGGCCGAAGCAAGAAGGTATCCGACTTGCTAGGAGAGGCTCGCATTCCCGTTTCCGAGCGCGCCGGCGTGCCCATGGTGAGGACGGCGCCGGGAGGTGCCGTGGTGTGGGTCGCCGGAGTTCGCGCGGACGAACGCTTTAAGTGCACGGCGGCGACGCGTGTGGCCTATCTGCTTCGCGTGGTTGACGCGGATTAGCCCCTCGTACCAGCTTTTCTGTGCGGCGTTGACGGTATTCCCGCGCTGATGATGCGCGGGCTGGAAAATATACCCCGTGCGCTGCTAGAATGTGTAGTTCGCGTCCATACGGCGGTGTGTGGGCGATTAAGCACAAGAAAGGGTTGTCATGGCTTCTCAACATCCGGATATCGAGAAGGTTCTGTTTACGCAGGAGGATATCGAAGGTATCGTTTCTCGCCTGGGCGAGGAGATTACGCGCGACTACGCTGGTAAGGATCTGGTGTTGATCGCGGTCCTGCGCGGCGCCGTTGTCTTTATGGGCGACCTGATGCGCAAGATCGAGCTGCCGACCAACATCGATTTCATGGCTGTTTCGAGCTATGGCGACGGTGTGAAGTCTTCGGGCATCGTGCGTATCATTAAGGACCTGGATATCGACATCCGTGGTCGCGACGTGCTGATCGTCGAGGACATTCTGGACTCGGGCCTGACCCTCAAGTACCTGATGAAGAACCTTGAGAGCCGCAAGCCCGCCTCGCTGGAGGTCGCTGCCTTCCTGTGGAAGGACGTTGAGGACCGCACCTCGGCCATCACGCCCAAGTATGTTGGAACCCATTGCCCCGATGCCTTTGTGGTGGGCTACGGCCTCGACTATGCCGAGCGCTATCGCAACCTTCCGTATCTGGGCATTTTGAAACCGGAGGTTTATTCGTAAGATGCCCGACGACCGTAACGACAACAATTCCCAGACTCCCCGGGAGCCTAAGATCCCGGGGATGCCCGGAGGCAAGAAGCCCACGCGTACGGGCTGGCTGTATTTTCTTTTGGCTTGCGCGCTTCTGGGCTATGCCTTCTTTAATATGGGCTCCGGTTTTGCCAGCTCCAGCAATACCGTTAAGCTCGCGACGAGCGAGATGGTCAGCGCCATTAAGCAGGATCGCGTCGAAGATTTGACCTATACGGTTCAAGACGGAAGCGTGGCGGGTCATTACTGGAAGACAAAAAAGGACAAGGGCGATACGAGCGAGCTCAAGAGCTTTTCCTCGACCTATGTCGGCTCCGATTCGCTTGCCGAGCTTATGGCGGAGCACCCCGACACCAAGTATATCGTCAACACCAACGACCCCGATTTTTGGGGCGACTTGGCGATGAGCGTGCTGCCGACGATCGCCCTGATCGCCATCATGTTCTACTTTATGCGCCAGATGATGGGCGCCAATAACAGGAACATGCAGTTTGGCAAGACCAACGCCAAGACTAACGAGGCTACGCGTCCCAAGGTAAAGTTCGAGGACGTTGCCGGCGTGGACGAGGCCGTCGAGGAGCTCGAGGAGATCCGCGACTTCCTGAGCGATCCGGACCGCTATCGCAAGCTGGGTGCCAAGATTCCGCGCGGCGTTTTGCTGGTTGGTCCTCCGGGTACCGGTAAGACGCTGCTGGCTAAGGCCGTTGCCGGCGAGGCAGGCGTGCCGTTCTTTAGCATCTCGGGCTCTGACTTTGTCGAGATGTTCGTGGGCGTCGGCGCCAGCCGCGTGCGCGACCTCTTTAAGGAGGCCAAGTCTCAGGCTCCGTCGATCATCTTTATTGACGAGATCGACGCCGTGGGACGTCAGCGCGGAGCCGGCCTAGGCGGCGGTCACGACGAGCGCGAGCAGACGCTCAACCAGCTGCTGGTCGAGATGGACGGTTTTGAGGAAAGCGAGTCGGTCATCCTGATCGCCGCAACCAATCGCCCCGATATTCTGGATCCGGCATTGCTGCGCCCCGGTCGTTTTGATCGTCAGGTCACGGTCGACCGTCCGGACGTAAAGGGTCGCGAGCAGATCTTGCGCGTACATGCCGAGAATAAGCCGATGGACGAGGACGTTAAGTTTGAGAAGCTCGCCCAGATGACCGTTGGCTTTACCGGTGCCGATCTGGCAAACCTGCTCAACGAATCTGCGCTGCTGGCCGCTCGCCGCCATCGTTCCGTGATCTCGATGGACGAGGTCGAGGAGTCGATGGAGCGCGTGATTGCCGGACCGCAACGCAAGGGTCGCGTGATGACCGAGGCCGAGCGCACCACGATTGCCTATCATGAGAGCGGTCACGCTTTGGTGGGTCACATCTTGGAGCACTCCGATCCGGTTCATAAGATTTCGATCGTCAGCCGCGGCCAGGCTCTGGGCTACACGTTGCAGCTTCCGCAGGAGGATCACTTCCTCAAGACCAAGAACGAGATGCTCGACGAGCTTGCCGTGTTCTTGGGCGGCCGCGTTGCCGAGGGGCTCATGTGCGATGACATCACGTCGGGCGCGAGCAACGACCTGGAGCGCGCGACCAAGATGGCACGCGAGATGGTTACGCGTTTGGGCATGAGCGAGGAGCTGGGCACGCAGGTGTTTGGCGAGGCACAGCATCAGGTGTTCCTTGGTCGCGATTACGCCGATCACCAGGATTACTCCGAGGAGACGGCACGCCGCATCGATATCGAGGTTCAGCGCATCATGCGCGAAGCCCATCGCCGTGCGGTCGAGATTCTGGATGCCCGTCGCGATCAACTCGATCTGATGGCGAAGGTGCTGCTTGAGCGCGAGACCGTCGAGGGCGACGCCGTGAACGCCCTGCTCGACAACGAGTGGGATGCCTACCTTGAGCGCGAGGGCGATATCCTGGCGGCCAAGGAGGAGCGCAACGCCAAGGCGGCCGGCATGCCGGCCAAAAAGCGCATGCCTCGTATGAGCGAGGAGGAGCTGGCGGCTGATGCCGCAGCTTTTGCGCAGGCGGCCATGCAGGAGGATGCTGAAGTGGCATCCGGTGACGCTGGCGATGACCGTGCCGTCAACGCCGATGCCGACGTCGACACCGACAAATAGCCCTTGTAACAAAAGCCTCCGCGGGGAAACCTGCGGAGGCTTTTTCTTTTGAGCGATATGGGGCTGTCTGTTGATTGGGGACAGACTTAAATGAGCGTTTTCACGCATTTAAGTCTGTCCCCAATCAACACCCAATTAACATTGCTGCGGCACTTTGCTCGACTAAAGCGTACAATAGCGCCTATGCGAAAGGGGAACAGATGATCAACGAAACTATGTATGCTCGCGGCGCGGAAAGCTCCATCATCCGTGAGATCTTTAGCTATGGTCTTGAGCGCAAGGCACAGATCGGTGCGGAAAACGTATTCGATTTTTCGCTGGGCAACCCGAGTGTTCCGGCGCCCGCTGCTGTGGCTGAGTCCATTAAGAAGGCCTTGGAGCTGCCGAGCGACCAGCTGCACGGCTACACCCCCGCACCGGGCCTGCCGCAATGTCGAGCGGCCGTCGCCGAATCGCTCAACCGTCGCTTTGGCACGAGCTATGAGGGCAAGGACGTCTTTATGACGGTGGGTGCCGCGGCTTCGCTCACCTGCACGCTCAACGCCGTTACGAACCCGGGCGATGAGGTTGTTGTTATCGCCCCGTACTTCCCGGAGTATCGCGTGTGGATTGAGAAGGCCGGCTGCACGTGTGTCGAGGCGCTCGCCGATGAAGACACGTTCCAGCTGAGCGTGGACAACGTGCTCAAGGCGATCAGCGAAAAGACGGCGGCCGTCATCATCGACTCGCCCAACAACCCGACCGGTGCCGTATATACGCGCGACACGCTGACGCGACTGGCCAATGTTCTGCGCGAGGCCAACGCTCGGCGTGATCCCGAGAATCCGATTATGCTCATCTCGGATGAGCCGTACCGCGAGATTGTCTACGGTGCCGAGGTGCCTTGGGTGCCCTCGATCTACGAGAACACCGTGGTGTGTTACTCGTATTCTAAGTCGTTGTCGCTGCCGGGTGAGCGCGTTGGCTGGATCTTGGTTCCCAACACCAATCCGCAGGCTGCGCGTCTGATGCCGGCTGTTGCGGGTGCTGCCCGTACGCTGGGTTTTGTATGTGCACCGGCGCTCTTCCAGCGCGTGATTATCGATTGCATCGATGAGCCGAGCGATGTTGCGACCTATGCGCGCAACCGCACCGCGCTTACCGACGCACTGACGGAGTACGGCTACACCTATGTTGAGCCGGACGGTGCTTTCTACCTGTGGGTGAAGGCACTCGAGCCCGATGCGAATGTGTTTTGCGAGCGCGCAAAGAAGTATGAGTTGCTTGCGGTTCCCTCGGACAGCTTTGGCATGCCGGGCTGGTTCCGCTTGGGCTATTGCGTGAGTTACGAAACGATTATCAATTCGCTACCCGCTTGGAAACAGTTGGCGGACGAGTATCGTTAAAAGTAAAGCGCTCTGCCTACAATGTTTTACGTGAAACGGGGTTTGGTGTTAAGCTGGACCCCGTTGTCATGGACGTTGTGTCTTTGGGATGGAGTGGTTTTACGACTATCGAAGGCTATGCGTACAATGAATATAAGCGACGGCCATGCCAGATAAGGAGACCCGATGCCCTACCTGCTTTCTTGTGACATTCATACCCATACGATGTTCTCCGCGCATGCGTACTCAACCATTGAGGAGAACATCTATTGGGCGGCAGAGCGCGGCCTTCAGGTGCTCGGTTCCGCCGATCATTTAAGCTCGATGGTTACGCCTTGCCCCAATGACCTGCGCAGTTATCAGTTCTTTATCAACCAGAATATCTGGCCGCGCATTTGGAGCGGCGTGCTGGTGCTGCGTGGTGCCGAGGCCGATATCGTTTCACTGGACGGAAGCCTGTTTGGCGAGGACACTCCTGTCACGCTCAATATCGCCGGCGGTTCGTACAGCCGCCCGCATTCGCTGTTCGATTTGGTTACGCGCAATTTGGATTATTTGGTGGCAAGCGTGCATAATCCGCAGCTCGCTGAAGGCGCGACGCTGGCCCAGACGACCGAGATGTATATCAATGCCCTGGAGCACCCCAAGGTGTTCATGCTGGGCCACGCGGGTCGCGCCGGTGTTCCCTTTGATATCGATGAGGTGCTGTTGGCGGCCAAGGCCAAGCACAAGATCATCGAGATCAACAACCACAGTCTTGAGCATGGCACGGATGCCGAGCATTGGAACGTATGCCGCAAGATCGCCGAGCGCTGCGCCGAACTGGGCGTGGGAATTGGCGTCTCGACTGATGCACATATTGGCATGGCGATTGGCAAGCTCGACCAGGCGCGTAAGATGCTCGACGAGATTCACTTCCCGCTGGACCTGATCGTGACGCGCGACCGCGAGACGCTGCTGCGCGAGATGGCTGCAGCCGGCGTGTGCGACCTGCGCAAGGGGATGTAGCTGAGTTTATAAACCAAGCGAAGGGGGCGGTCCAGGCGGGCCGCCCCCTTTCTTGTGCCGGACAATTAGCGGCGTTCGAGGACCGCTACGGTTTCGGTGTGGTCGGTGTGGGGGAACATGTCGACGGGCGTGATCTTGAGCAGGCGATAGCCTCCGTCGAGGAGCTGGTGCAGGTCGCGCTCTTGGGTCACGGGGTTGCAGCTGATATAGGTGATGCGGCGCGGCTTAAGTGCGCAGGCAGCTTCGAGGAACTCGGGGGTGGAGCCGGCGCGCGGCGGGTCGATGGAAAGGACGTCGACGCGTTCGTTGTTGTCGGCGGCATCTAGGATGTAATCGGTGGCATCGTCGGCCATAAACCAGGCGCTGCGGGTAAGGCCGTTGAGCTCGGCATTGCGGCGCGCGTCGGCAATGCCCGCCGGGTTGCGCTCCACGCCGAGCAGCATGATGCCGATGCCCTTGCTCTGGGCATCTTTAGCTGCGCAAAGACCGATGGTGCCGCTGCCGCAGTAAGCATCCATGAGCACATCGCCCTGGTGCAGATTCATGCCGTCGATGGCGAGCTGATAGAGCAGCTCGGTCTGCTGCGGGTTGGTCTGGTAGAACGCGGTGGGGGAGATATCGAACTCGCAGCCGAGCAACTGGTCGCGCATGCACTCGGCGCCATAAACGATACGGGTTTCCTCACCGAGGATGGCGTTGCCAGGGCGCCCGTTGATGTTTTGGGCGACGGTGACGATGCGCGGATCGAGTGCAGCGACGGCCTCAAAGAATTCCTGTGCATGCGGTAGGTCGCGCTGGGCGGTCACGAGGGTGACCATGATCTGGTCGGTGCGCCAGCCGCAGCGAACGACGGCATAGCGAAGCAGTCCGAGATGCTTGTCCTCGTTAAAGGCGGGAATGTGCAGGCGCTCGGCCTCACGCGCGATGCCGTTGAGGATCTGTCGGGCGCCCGGTGCCTCGACGGGGCATTCAGGAACAGCAACGATTCTGTGCGTGCCACGTTCAAAAAAGCCGCAGCGGACAGCGCCCTCTTTACCGGGGGCAAAGGGAGTGGCGGCCTTATGGCGAAAACCGCGCGGAGCAGGATATTTGCCCGGGTCGCCCAGGGTGACGCCCATACCGCGAATGGGGTCGACGCTAATACCCTCGCGCTCGCATAGAGCAGCAAAAAGCTCCTCCATAACAGCCTGCTTAGCTGCCAACTGCTTCTTATAAGGACGATTGAGCGCCGTGCACCCACCGCAAGCTTTCATGATCGGACAGGGAGACTTGGGATCCACAGCCTTACGCGCAGACGAAACCTGATCTTTATGCGAGCGCTTGGAGCGAGTCTGAGATGCCTTGTCCTCGCTCCGACGAGAGCCGGGACGCTTGGCCTTAGCCTTGCCCTTGGCCGATTTGCTTTTTGCAGCTTTAGAAGACTTGGATTTCGTAGGAGATTTCTCCTCCTTTGACCCCTCAGCCGCCTCCACCAAAGCACGACGAGCCCTACGCTCCGCACGAGATTCTGCCATGAATTAACCCCACTAATTTACAAATTGAAATCTGAAAGCATTGTACCGTGCCAAGTTAGCAGACGATATGCAAGCGCCCATTTCATGTCAGTGATAAGTCCAACGATGTTTGCCCGGCGTGGGCGGGGAGCGGCGCGTAATTAAGTTTATCGCGAGTTCCGCACGCAAAGGAAAGCACTTAATGTGCTTTCCGTCTTGCGCAGGACTGTAGAGCAGGAAACTTAATTACGCGCCGCTCCCCGCCCACGCCGGGCAAACCCTCCCTTGTACTTTATCAAGGTAGAGTGTATGATTCTGAACGTTACATGACTCACTTTACTTAACTAAAGTGCCATCAAGGGGGAATACCATGAATACCGATATGTCTCGTCGTCAGTTTGTTGGTCTAGCCGGCTCGTTTGCCACGGTGCTTGGCCTTGGTCTTGTCGGCTGCGGCGGTGGTGCCGGCAAGGGCTCCACTGCTGGCTCTGCCGCGGCCAAGGATGTGAAGGGCTCTGCAGAGTCCAAGAAGCTTGTGGTGGGCTTTGATAAGTCCTATCCTCCGTATGGTTTTGTGGGCGACGATGGCGAGTACACCGGCTTTGATCTCGATTTGGCCAAGGCTGTTGCCGATAAGCAGGGCTGGGAGGTCAAATACGAGGCCATCGACTGGGACGCTAAGGACACGCTGCTCAACTCGGGCGCCATCAATTGCATCTGGAACGGCTTTACCATGGAGGGCCGCGAGGACGACTACACGTTCTCCGAGCCGTATATGCTCAACGAGCAGGTACTGGTGGTCAAGAAGGACGCGGACATCAAAAGCTGGGACGATCTTGCTGGCAAGACGGTGATCACCCAGACCGATTCCGCTGCTCAGGACGTGCTTGAGGGTGACCAGAAGGATCTGGCGGCGACGTTTGCCACGCTCGACCCCATCGGCGAGTACAACACGGCCTTTATGCAGCTCGAGAGCGGCGCGGTCGATGCCGTGGCTTGCGACCTTTCGATTGCCCAGTATCAGCTTGCCGCCAAGCCCGATGCCTATACGCAGCTTGATGAGCCGCTGTCCAGCGAGCACTACGCCGTCGGCTTTAAGAAGGGCGACACCAAGTCGGCCGATGCCGTGACCGAGTCGCTCAAGGCACTCTATGAGGACGGCACGGTCAAGGACCTCTGTGATAAATATGCAGATTACGGTCTATCCTTCGACAACTGGGTTTTGAAATAATGTCTATTCAAGTCATGATGCAGATGCTTGGCCAGGGATTCTTGGTCAGTTTGCAGCTGTTTGTGCTGACGCTGCTCGGGTCGATCCCCCTGGGAATCCCCGTGGCGTTTATGCGCATGAGTAAAATCGCGCCGCTGCGTTGGATTGCGCGCATCTACATTTCGGTCATGCGCGGTACGCCGCTCATGCTGCAGATGTTTGCCATCTACTTTGCCCCGTACTACGTGTTTGGTATTTCGCTTACGCCCGATTCCAAGTGGACGGCGTGTGTTGTGGCGTTCATCATCAACTACGCCGGCTACTTTGCCGAGATCTATCGCTCGGGCCTACAGTCGATTCCGCGTGGTCAATATGAGGCCGCCGAGGTGCTGGGCTATTCGCGCACGCAGACGTTTCTGTATATCGTGATGCCGCAGGTCGCCAAGCGTATTCTGCCGGCGATGGGCAACGAGATCATCACGCTGGTCAAGGACACGTCGCTGGCGTTTGCCATTGGCGTGGGTGAGATGTTCTCGACCGCCAAGGCGCTGGTTGCCTCGCAGGTGAGCATGGTGCCGTTTGCGATTGCGGCGTTGATCTACTGGGTCTTTAACTTTGTGGTCGAGATGCTGCTGGGCGCCGCCGAGAAAAAATTGGATTACTACCATGATTAATTCGGTAATGAATATAGCGAACGCGCGCAAGGCGTTTGGCGGCAATGAGGTGCTCAAGGATATTTCGCTCGAGGTAAAGCGTGGCGAGGTCGTGGCGATTATCGGGCCTTCGGGCGGCGGTAAGTCCACACTTCTGCGCTGCGCCACACTGCTCGAGACACTTGACGGAGGCTCGCTCTCGTTTGGCGACCTTGCCGTTGCGACGGACGCGGGGTCGGGTGCGGTATATGCGAAAGGCGACGTGCCCAAGCGGGCGCGTTCGCGATTTGGCCTGGTGTTTCAGAACTACAATCTGTTTCCGCACTATACGGTGATGAAAAACATCACCGATGCTCCGATTCGCGTACTCAAGCGTCCGCGCGAGCAGGCCGAAGCACGTGCGCGTGAGTTGATCGCGCAGATGGGGCTTACGGGCAACGAGAACAAGGTGCCATGTGAGCTTTCGGGCGGTCAGCAACAGCGTGTGAGTATCGCCCGCGCCTTGGCGCTCGATCCGGAGATCTTGTTCTTTGACGAGCCGACCTCGGCGCTCGATCCCGAGCTAACGGCCGAGGTGCTGCGTGTCATTAAAGACCTAGCGGCGCAGAATATGACGATGGTGATCGTGACCCATGCGATGCAGTTTGCGCGCGATGTTGCCGACCGCGTGGTCTTTATGGACGGAGGCCGCATTGTCGAGGAGGGTCCTGCCGAGCAGGTTATCGATCATCCTCGTGAGCAACGCACCCGTGAGTTCTTGAGCCGTATCGAGGGGTAGGCTCATCTATTTACTCAACTATTAAATTGAGGCGATGCCGCCGCAGGTCTTACGGCCTGCGGCGGCATTTTATTTGCATCGGCGGGGTCCAATAATCGCCTCGCGTACGTTCTCCTTCCTTTCGCCGTCTGTATCCGTACGTGTGCCGAAAGGTGTGCATGGACAGTCACCCGTGAGGGTAGGGTGGTGGCATAGGACATTTGGAGGGTGAGTCGGCTCGGCTGCCGACCATGCTGCTCCCGGGACGGCACCGACCGCGAACTCTCCCCGTTGGCGTCGCGCATTGCGCGCGGCCCTGCAAGGAGGTCATCATGGGTGCTCCCAAGACCGGTAACGTAAGGAACGTGGTGCTCGTAGGCCAAGGCGGGGTGGGCAAGACCTCACTCGCCGAGGCCATGCTCCACCTTTCTGGCAAGACCGCCCGCCTGGGCGGCCACGACGGCACCAAGCCCACGCTCGACTATGACCCCGAAGAGGTCAAGCGTTCATTCTCCATCTCGACGACCATTGCGCCGATCGACTGGAAGGGCGCGCGCATCAACGTGCTCGATGCCCCGTGCTACCCCGATTTTATCGGCGACGCCTTTGCCGCTATGAGCGTCTGCGAGACGGCTCTGTTTGTGGTCGACGCTGAGGCCGGTCCGCAGCCTACGACGGTTAAGCTCTGGTATGCTGCCGAGGACCTGCGCCTGGCGCGTGCAGTGTTCGTAAACCGCCTGTCGCGCTCCGAGGCCAGCTTTACGACCACCATGGAACTGCTGCAGGAGCGCTTTGGCACGCGCCTGGGCGCCGTGACCCTTCCCTGGGGCGAGGGCGAGGACTTTGACGGCATCATCGACCTGGTGCGCATGAAGGCGCGCCATTGCAACGGCACCGAAGCCGTTGAGTCGGAGATTCCCGAGGAGTATCGTGCCCAGGCTGAGGAAGCCCATGACCATCTGTGCGAGCTGGTGGCCGAGGCTGACGACGAGCTGATGATGAAGTACTTGGAAGGCGAGGAGACGCTGACGCAGGAGGAGCTCGAAGGCCTGCTGTCGAAAGCGATCGCCGAGCGCATCTTTGTGCCGGTCTTTGCGGGCGATTGTATTAAGGAGCAGGGCGTCAACTCGCTGATGGACGACATCGCAACGTACTTCCCGGCGCCGACCGACTACGGCGAGATGCCGCTCATCGACGGTGATTCGCTCAAGATTTCGAGCGACGATGACCGCCCGGTGGCGTTTGTGTTTAAGACGCTGGTCGATCCGCAGCAGGGTCGTATCAGCTTTATCAAGGTGCTGACGGGCACGCTTGAGCCGGGCCTTGAGCTGATCAACGCGCGCACCCGCAAGAGCGATCGTCTGGCTCACCTGTATGTGATGTGCGGCCGCGACATGACCGAGGTCGGTCACGCCTATGCCGGCGATATCATCGTGGCGCCCAAGCTGGCGGCCGAGACGGGCGATACGCTCTCGATTACCGGCAAGGTCGAGGCTGCGGCGTTTAAGTTCCCCAACTCGCAATACCGCATCGCCATCGAGGCCGAGAATCGCGGCGATGAAGAGAAGCTCTACACGTTTATCGAAAAGGCCTGCAAGGCCGATCCGACCATGAGCATCGACCGCGACGAGGAGACCGGGCAGACCATTATCTCCGCCGTGGGTGAGGCGCAGGTTTCGGTCCTGCTCAATCGCCTTGAGGACCGCACCAAGGTCGTGGCCAAGAGCGTGCCGATCCGCATTCCGTATCGCGAGACCATCCGCCGCACGGCGAGCGCCCAGGGCCGCCACAAGAAGCAGACCGGTGGTGCCGGTCAGTACGGCGACTGCTGGCTGCGCGTGGAGCCGCTTATTGGGCCCGACGGCACGAGCGACGGCTACGAGTTTGTGGACGAGGTCGTAGGCGGCCGCATTCCGCGCTCGCTGATTCCCGCCGTGGACAAGGGCGTCCAGGAGACCATGAAGGACGGCATCATTGCCGGCTACCCGCTCACGGGCATTCGCGTGGCTGTGTACGACGGCTCGTATCACAGCGTCGACTCCAACGAGATGGCGTTCCGCGCGGCGGCCCGCATCGGCCTGCGCAAGGCATGCGCCGATGCCGACCCGGTGGTGCTGGAGCCCATCGAGGAAATCACGGTTACTATTCCCGAGAGCTACGCCGGCGCCGTGATGGGAGACATCTCTGCCTCGCGTGGTCGCGTGACGGGCATGGAGACCGATGAGCGCGGTGACACCGTGGTCATCGCCCAGGCGCCTCTCGCCGAGCTGACGGATTACTCGACGCGTCTGCGCTCTATCACGCGCGGCACGGGTGACTTTACCATGAAGCCCGCCGGCTATGAGCAGGTGCCTTATGACGTTCAGGCCAAGCTAGTCGAGCGCTATGAGGAGGGCCGCGCCAAGTAGCGTGTGGCGTTGCCTGCAACATATATGCCGGTGCAAGGGTCGCTCTGGGTAGTCCAGGGCGGCCCTTTTTGATCCCCGGTGGGGTTGCAAGTCGGTTCTTGTCGTGGTTCGGGACTAGTCCCCCGAGGCCTGGTTGCGGCCGGTGGCGTAGTCGATCTGCACGTGCGGCTGCAGGTTGTAGCAGTACACGTGGAAGCAGAGGGTCTTGCCATGGTCCTCGACCGATTGCGCCTCAAGGCGCACGCCACGGCAGACAAGTTCCTCTTCGTTATACATGGGCGTGACGCGGTAGAGCACGTGGTTGCCCGTTTCGCGGATGTAGCCGAGAATCTGCTCCTCAAACGGCAGCATGCCCGTTTCGTTGAGATAACGCGTGCCGGTGAGGAGATTCTTGCGGTTGGCGTTTTCGCCGCAGAGCGACCAGGCGATAAGGTGGCAGCGGTTGTACAGGCTCTGGCCTGGAATAAAGTCGTAGCGCTGCTGGTGCCAGCCGGCGGGGTGGATGCGCGAGATATCGCCGCGCTCGCCTTGACCAAGCGATTCGGGGCCCACGCAGGCGAGCGCTTTGCGGGTGCGGCCCAAGCTGTCGAGCTTGGAGAACTTCTTAAAGCAGCCCTCTTCCGTGGCGCGCTCGTATTCATTGAGCGTGAATGATGGCGTGCCGAGCGGGTGCGTGCTGTCGGCGCGCAGGGCCACATAGGGGTTACCCGCGTAGTCGGGAATGCTGCTGAGGTATACGCCGCGGGCGCGGTCGAGATCGGGGTTTTCGACCTCGTCGATGGGGGTGGCGGCGCTGTCTGCGGAAGCGCCGTCGCCGGTGTCGGTCGCGGCGGAATCGGTGACGACGCCAGAGTCTTGGCTATTTTGAGAGTCCGAGGAGCTCGCTGTTCCCGATTCGAGCCGGGCAACCAGGTCTGCCTCGTCGTCGGTGCGGCTGGGGCTTTCGTTTTGCTTTTCGGCCAGAGCCGCTGCCTGCTCATCGCTTTGCGGCGACAACAGCTTGGGCGCTCCGTCGAGCGACCCTGTGAACAGCGCAAACCCCAGCACCACGGCGGTGCCGATGGAAAGCACTTGCTTGTAGGCGGACTTGCGCGACATTGAGGCTCCTGGATGGACGGTTGGGAATCTACCAGTCTAGCAGGAGCCGGCAGGGGCCGTTCTGCCGAACAAATACTCAAGATTTGGGACAAACGCTACCGATTCATTTGCCTCATATTTGACGTATGGCTAGATCGAGGTGGGGTCGAGCCAGTTGAGCTTGCACTCCGTTTTGGTTGAGAGCGGCTGGCAGCCAAGGGCATCCGCATGGGTTGCGGTGCCTTTTTTAGCGGGTAAACGGTCGAAAAATTCAGGTGAACGGTCAATACGGGGCATATCAAACGAAATATCATTCGGACAACCGAATATACGGACGTTTGTGATAATCTAATTGTCGATCAAGGACGGCGGCCGGCACCCCCTGTGCGGTCGCCACTTGATACATCCAGTGGAGACAACAGGAGGCAAACACTATGTACGTAACCCTGCGCGAAGTCCTGGCAGAGGCTAACCAGCTCAACATGGCCGTTGGTGCTTTCAACACCCATAACCTCGAGATGTGCCCGTCGATTATTCGCGTCGCGGCTCGCCTGCACACCCCCGTGATCATCCAGACCTCCGAGGGCACCGCTAGCTATGTCGGTCACCGCAACCTGGTTGCTGTGTGCAAGTCCATGGCCGAGGAGTACGGCGTCAACGTTGTTCTCCACCTCGACCACGCCAAGAACTTCGACGAGATCCGCAAGGCTCTCGAGGCCGGCTATAGCTCGGTAATGTTTGACGGCTCCGCGCTTCCCTTCAAGGAGAACATCCTTGGTACCAAACGCATCGTCGAGATGGCTCAGGCCCACGGCGCTTCCGTTGAGGCCGAGCTCGGTACCGTCGGCGGTACCGAGGATGGCGTCGCCGTCGCCGATGCCGACGTGCGCTATACCGATCCCGAGCAGGCTGTTGAGTTCATCGAGAAGACCGGCATCGACGCCCTTGCCGTCGCTATCGGCACCAACCATGGTCAGTACAAGTCCAAGACCAACATCTCCTTCGATCAGCTCGAGAAGATCCGCGATGCCGTGAACGGCTTCCCCCTGGTCATCCATGGTGGCACCGGTGTTAAGGACGAGGACGTTCGTCACGTCATCGACCTGGGTATCCGTAAGTTCAATGTTGGTACCGATCTGCTCGTCAACTGGAACAAGACCTCCAAGCAGTGCTATGACGAGCTCAAGGAGAACGCCTCCAACCGCAACATGGTTATGCCTGCTCAGAAGGCCGTCGAAGAGGTTGTCGAGCATCGCATCAGCCTCTTCAAGAATATCGTCGCTTAGGGACGAGGCGCACCGATGCAGATTACGGAGATGCTCAAGCGCGAAAACGTTCGCCTTGCCGATTCTGTCGATTCCTGGCAGGACGCGATCAAGCTCGCCGTCGCTCCGCTCAACGAGGGCGGTTACGTCGAGGATCGCTATGCGGATGAGATTATCCGCGCCACCAACGAGATGGGTCCCTACTATGTGCTCACCGAAGACGTCGCGCTGATTCACGGTCGCCCCGAGGATGGCTGCATTAAAGGTCAGCTTGCCGTGACGGTTCTGAAGAAGCCCGTTAGGTTCTCGGAAGACAGCTTCGATGTTCGTCTTTTGGTCGCACTTGCGGCAGAGGATTCCAATTCACATATTGAGGCTATGCAGGTACTTGCTGGCATCTTTATGGATGAGGACAAGATTGCGCAGATCGTCGCTTCTGATGATGCCGACGAGATTTATCAGGCATTTACGGGTGCGGCGGCATAAAACAGTGTCGCTTGGTGCGGGCGAGCCTATGTGTTTGCCCGCATCTACCCCGAGGTGGGGCACGTGCCCCCAAAGGAAAGGAAATGAACATGGTCAAGATTTTGTGCTGCTGCGGCAATGGTCTTGGAAGCAGCTTTGCCTGCCAGATGGCTATTGAGCAGGTCATGAAGAAGCTCGGGGTCCAGTGCAAGATGGACCACGACAGCGTTTCCAGCGCCGCGGGCGCCTCTAAGGGCTTCGACATGATCGTCGCTGCCGAGAACTTCAAGACGCAGATCGAAAGCTACAACACCGGTCTTCCCTGCGTGTTCCTCAAGCGTCTTGTCGATAAGAAGGAAATCGAGGAAAAGCTGACCCCGGTGCTCAAGGAGATGGGCGTCCTAGAGTAAGGGCCTCTTCGCCTAGATTGATAGAAATGTACATGAGAAAAAGGGGTGTACAACATGGCTGTTCTTGAGTTTATTATCAATAACATCCTGACGCAGGCCGCCGTTGTTATCGGTCTCGTCGCCTGCCTGGGCCTTGTGCTTCAGAAGAAGTCGGCCAACGATGTGTTGCTCGGCACGTTTAAGACGATGCTCGGCTTCCTTGTTCTGGCTGCCGGCTCGAGCGTCATGCAGGGCTCTCTTGCCTACTTTGGCGATATGTTCAACTCCGCCTTCGGCTTCAACGGCATGACCGCCGTCGTCGCTTCCATCGAGGGCATCAACGGTCAGGCAATGACCGACCTCGGCCTTGGCTCCGAGATCGCCATCTGCCTCGCTGGCATCTTCGTGGTGAACATCATTCTCGCTCGTTTCACCAAGTTTAAGTATGTGTTCCTGACTGGCCAGGCCCTTCTGTGGGAGTCCACGCTCTGCGTCGT
Organism: uncultured Collinsella sp.; assembly: GCA_902478945.1. Classification (GTDB taxonomy): domain Bacteria; phylum Actinomycetota; class Coriobacteriia; order Coriobacteriales; family Coriobacteriaceae; genus Collinsella. The sequence goes on along the minus strand of CABSMX010000008.1, from coordinate 13,904 downwards.
GTTCGCCTTCTTCTGCGGTCTGCGCGGTATCCCCCTGATCGTCGTCAGCTCCATCGTCGGTGGCGCCTTCGCTACCCTCATGCCTGCCTTCGCTCAGCCCGTTGTCCGCAAGATCACCGAGTCCGATGACATCGCCCTGGGTCACTTCTGCACCTTTGGCTATATGTTCACCGCCCTTATCGCAAGCATCACCAAGAAGCTCGCTGGCGGCAAGGAGTCCAAGTCCACCGAGGACCTCGAGATTCCGCAGTCCCTGTCCTTCCTCCAGGATACCTACGCTGCTGTCGGCCTGGTCATGATCGTTTTCTACCTGGTCGTCGCTGCTTTCGCTGGTCCCGCTGCTGCTGCTGACTACTGCGGCGCCACCAACTTCATGGTCTACGCTTTCCTCCAGGCCATGCAGTTCGTCGTCGGTCTGTACGTCCTGCTCGCCGGCGTCCGCCTGCTGCTCGCCGAGCTCGTCCCCGCCTTCCAGGGCATCTCGATGAAGCTCGTCCCCGATGCGCGCCCCGCTCTGGACTGCCCTGTCCTGTTCACCTATGCCCCTAACGCCGTTATCTTCGGCTTTGTGTTCACCACGCTTGGCTCGCTGATCGGCATGGCTATCACCGGCCTCATGGGCACCCTCGTCATCCCCGGTGTTATGTCCAACTTCTTCGCCGGCGGCACTGCTGGTGTCTTCGGTAACGCCATCGACGGTCGTCGCGGCGCCATCATCGGCTGCATCTTCCACGGCATCTTCATCATGATCCTGCCTGCGCTCCTGTCCCCGATGCTCGCTCAGATTGGCTTCGTGAACATGACCTGCACCGACGTCGACACCGTCGTCACCGGCTTCTTCTTCATGGCCATCAAGTCCATCCTCAGCGTCTTTGGTATCGCATAAGGATTCTTGTAGCGCCTGACGAAGGTCCAAGTCTTTCTTTAAGGGGGTTGTTCCTGTGCCTGGTCCCCGGCAGGGGAACAACCCCCTTCGTTTATTACTGCTAGTGGAGGTTTCCAATGGGTTTGTTTGGATTTGGCAAGAAAAAGGAGAAGGTGGCCTCCGCTGCAGCCGAGACCGCACCCGTTCTCGATCGAGATGCCGTTCTCGACGCCGTTAAGGCAAAGCGTTCCGAGCTCGAGGGCAAGGAGGGCGTCGCTGCCGCAAACGTTCTAAACGAGATTGGCAAGCTTTATGCCGATGCCAACATGGTCGACGAGGCCGTTGAGGCATACGAGCAAAGCCTGGAAGTCAATCGCACGATGGGCAAGGCGTCTGCGGCACTGGTCAAGCTGTACAACAAGAAGCGTGCGGCTGCCGCCGAAGCGAAAGACGATGAGGCTATCAAGTATTACATGGACAAGGTTACCGAGATGCTTGCTATCTCCAAAGACCAGCTTCGTGGCAAATAATCGGGTAGTAAGAAGGGTTTCCTTGCATGGAAAAGACGCTGATTTTGCTTGCCGGACCTCCGGCTACGGGCAAAACCGATTTGGCAGATCGCATCAAGGCTCGCCATACATCCGAGAGCTTTTTGAGCGTCTCGCTTGACGACGTTAAAGAAGAGTATTGGGATACGTACGGCTTTAACAATGCCGAGGAAAAGGCGCAGGTTGATGCGAACGCTCTTCAGGAGTGGTTCCGTCGCCTCGATGTCGCCATGGCGGATGGGCCGCAGATTATGTGCGATTATCCGTTTTCCGCCAAGTAGCACGACAGGCTCGCCGAGCTGGCAGACAAGCACGGCTACCGTGTGCTCACGATTCGTCTTGTCGCCGATCCCGTTATGATCAGCAAGCGCTACCGTGCTCGCGATCTTAAGCCGACGCGTCATCTTGCGCACATTGTGACGCATTATCACAAGGGCGATGTGCTCGAAGATCGTAGCAAGGGCGACGACCTGGTCGATTTGGATATCCTCGTCGACCGCATCAAAAACCGCGGCTATGATACGTTTGAGCTGGGTCATACCATTGAGCTTGACGTGACCAATGTCGATACCGCTGACTATCCGGGCTTTTTGGCCAAGGTCGATGAGTATCTGGACGATCCTTCGTCGGTTGCCGCCATTGCCGCCAAGGCGGGGGCAGAGTTAACCGATGAGGACCTCTGCTCGCGCATTGACTACACATTGCTTAAGCCGACGGCGACCTGGGATCAGATTGATGCCGTTTGCGCCGAGGCATTCGAGTACGGTTGTGCCAGCGCATGTATCCCGCCTTCGTATATCGCCCGTGCTCACAAGGCTTATCCCGACCTTGCGCTCACCACGGTCATCGCTTTTCCTCTTGGCTATATGACGAGCGCTGCGAAAGCGGCCGAAGCGGCCGATGCCTACGCCAACGGTGCCTCCGAAATCGACATGGTGATTGACCAGGGCATGGTCAAAGCCCGCGATTACCAGGCCATCGAGGACGATATTCGAGCCGTGCGCGAGGCCGTGCCCAATGCGACGCTCAAGGTCATTGTCGAAACGTGCTATTTGGCGCAGGAAACCAAAAAGCCGATCTGTCATGCCGTCGAGGCTGCCGGTGCAGACTTTATTAAGACGTCTACGGGCTTTGGCACGGCTGGTGCCCAGGTCGAGGATGTCTATCTGTTTGCTCAAGAGTTGGGCGGCCGTGTAAAGGTCAAGGCATCGGGCGGCGTACGCACGAAAGAAGATCTTGCGCTTATGTCGGGCGCCGGTGCCGATCGTATCGGCGCGAGCGCCAGCCCGCGCAAGCTTTTCGGCGCGCGCTAGAGGTAGCTTGGGGCATTCTTTGCATAAGGAATGCCCCAAGATGGCGGTGAGTCGGTGGAGTATGCTCGGCTGGAGCGGAATATACGCGGGCAGCGTTATCGATGTGTGTCTTTTGAGATTTTGCAGTTAACATTTATTAAAAGACAGTACATGATATCAAGAATTTAGAGAATTAGTTCAGATAGGGGAGGGATGATGGCCGATACGTCTGAGCTCGATTTTAGCGGCAAGGAACAGCTGTACTCTCAGCTGTACGATATCTTGTTCCAGGGAATTACGAGCGGTGCCTACAAGATTGGCGATTACATTCCCTCCGAAAGCGATCTTATGAAGCGCTATGACGTTTCTCGTGCAACGGCGCGCAAAGCGATGGAGCTGCTTTCTAATAATGGCTTGATTGAGAAGAAGCGCGGCCGCGGATCCGAGGTTATTGCCAACGTGCCACTTAGCTCGCCTAAGCGTGTCTCGAGCTATATCAAAAAGAATGTGGACGAGTTTGCAGTGCCTCAAAAACGTTTGATTGAGTCTGGCGTTGTAACCATGCCGCAGCACGTTGCCCACGAGCTGGGCTTGGCTGAGGGCACAAAGGCCTTTTGCCTTCGCCGTGTGCGCGTGTCGGGCGATCGCTCATTCTATCTGGAGACGATTTATTACGAAGACGGTTATGTTCCGCATATTGCGGAGCGCGACTTTTCCAAGGAATCGCTTCGCTCTTATCTCAATAACTCGTGCGATATTCGCTGGAGCCGTGTGAGCCAAAAGATTGGAGCTTGCGTTGCTACCGACGAGCAGGCCGAGCTTTTGGGCATCAGCGCCGGTGCTCCGTTGCTTAACATTACGAGGGTTTCTCATGACCAGCAGAATGTGCCCCGTGAGTATGTGGAGTCGTTCTACCGCGCCGACCTCTATCACCTCGAGATCGAACTCGATTAAGGGGTTCTCCGTTCCGCTCTGACGCGGCGGCACTTTTGCAAACAATTCAGTCCGTACATTTCTATATCATCATGTATGTAAGGAGTACATTATGGCAATCAAGGTATTTGCCGACGGTGCCAATCTCGAGGGCATGCTCGACATGGCCGAGAACGGTAACGTTCAGGGCTTTACGACTAACCCATCGCTTATGAAGGCGGGTGGCGTGACCGATTACCGCGAGTTCGCCAAGACCGTGCTCGAGCACATCACCGATGTCTCGGTTTCGTTTGAGGTCTTTGCGGACGATGAGGCGGGCATGGAGGCCGAGGCTCGCGAGATTGCGACTTGGGCTGACAATGTGTATGTCAAGATTCCCGCACTCAACACCAAGGGTGAGTCGACCGCGGCGCTCGTTAAGCGCCTTTCTGCCGACGGCATCAAGGTAAATGTTACGACGATTTTTACTCCCGAGCAGGTCGATGAGTTTGTGGACGCTGTCTCCGCTGAGACGCCGTCTATCATCTCTATCTTCGCCGGCCGTATTGCCGATACCGGCGTTGATCCGCTGCCGTTGATGGCTGAGTCTGTCAAAAAGGCCGCGGCAAAGCCGCAGTGTGAGGTACTCTGGGCATCTACCCGTGAGCTGCTGAATATCTATCAGGCCGAGTCCGTGGGGTGCCAGATCATTACCGTTCCCAACAGCATCCTGGCCAAGCGCAAGAACGTCGGTAAGGACCTCATGGAGTATTCGCTCGACACCGTTAAGGGTTTCGCGCGTGATATCGAAACGCTTGGATTCCACATCCTGCCGTAACCGGACAAGCCGAGTCGTCCATATCGGTTGATGGCAGAAGGAGTAAGGGTCGTCGTTGCCTGTACGGCGGCGACTCGTAATGCCCCAAGTTGGCAAAGGCTCCTGGCTTTTGTTGACTTGGGGCTTTTGCGTTTCAGGGTGAAATTTCCGTCTGGCACGCCATCTGAAAAATGAAGATCGCAGGCGGTGCCTTCTGTACCTTGGGTATCGCCTACGCGTATATGGACCAGAAGGCGATTCAGAATGAATGCGCCGCCTTAAACGAGTGAATTGCCCCGGCATCGCATTATCCAGTGCCGGGGTTGTTCTCAAGAGAGGAATTCGTATGACCAACCAGGAACTGGCGAAGGTCGCCAATGAGGTCAGGAAGGGTGTCGTGACTGCGGTTCACGCCGCCAAGTCGGGGCATCCGGGCGGATCGCTTGGCGCCGCCGACATTATGACCTACCTCTTCTTTGAGGAAATGGATGTCGATCCGGCGAATCCGAGCCGCGCTGAGCGCGATCGCTTTGTGCTCTCCAAGGGACATTGCGCTCCGGCACTCTACGCCGTGCTCGCCGAGCGCGGGTTCTTTCCCAAAGATGAGCTCGAGACACTCCGCCATATCGGCAGCCGCCTGCAGGGCCATCCCAATATGAATGACACGCCGGGCGTCGACATGTCTACCGGATCGCTCGGTCAGGGTATCTCCGCCGCGGTTGGAATGGCACTCGCCGCAAAGCACTGGGGTGACAGCTACCGCGTCTACACGCTGTTGGGCGACGGCGAGTGCGAGGAGGGCCAGGTGTGGGAGGCGGCTATGTTCGCCGGCAACCACGACTTGGATAACCTCGTCGCTATCGTCGACCACAATGGCTTGCAAATTGACGGCAGTATCGACGAAGTTAACTCGGCTATGCCACTTGCCGACAAGTTCCGCGCCTTTAAGTGGCATGTGATCGAGCTCGCCGACGGTAACGACATGGCGCAGATTGCCGCCGCCTTTGCCGAGGCCCGCAAAGTGAGCGCCTCGCCTGTGGCCATTATCGCCGAGACGGTGAAGGGCAAGGGCGTTTCCTTTATGGAAAACCAGGTGGGCTGGCACGGCAAGGCACCCAACGATGAACAGTTTGAGCAGGCCATGGCCGAGCTCGCAGCAGCAGGGGAGGAGCCCTAATGGCAGACGTCAAGAAAGTCGCCACGCGCGTTAGCTATGGCGAGGCACTTGTCGAGCTGGGCAATGAGCGCGATGACTTTGTGGTTCTCGATGCCGATTTGGCCGCCGCCACCCAGACCGGTAAGTTTAAGGTTGCGCACCCTGAGCGCTTCTACGATGCCGGCATTGCCGAAAGCAACTTGATGGGACTTGCCGCCGGCATTGCGACCACGGGCCACGTTGCCTTTGCGAGCACCTTTGCCATGTTCGCCGCCGGCCGCGCGTACGAGCAAGTTCGTAATTCCATCGGCTATCCGCACCTCAATGTCAAAATCGGCGCCACGCATGCGGGCATCTCGGTCGGCGAAGACGGCGCCACGCATCAGTGCTGTGAGGACATTGCGCTCATGCGCACGATCCCGGGGATGACGGTGATCGTTCCCGCCGATGACATCGAGGCTCGTGCTTGCGTGCGCGCCGCCTATGAGTTTGAGGGTCCGGTCTACATGCGTTTCGGCCGCCTGGCAACACCGGTCATCAACGACCACGAGGACTATGAGTTCAAGATTGGCCGCGGCGTGGTCGTGCGCGAGGGGTCCGATGTGACTATCGTCGCATGCGGCCTCATGGTCGCCGAGGCGCTTGAGGCTGCCGAGACGCTCGCTGCCGATGGTATTGACGCCGAGGTCATCAACATGCACACGATCAAGCCACTTGATGAGCGCCTGGTGGTTGCCAGCGCCAAGAAGACCGGTCGCGTGGTCACCGCCGAGGAACATTCGATTATCGGTGGTCTTGGCGAGGCCGTGGCTTCGGTGCTCGCGGAGCAGCATCCGGTGCCGATACGACGCGTCGGCGTGCGCGATGTGTACGGCGAGTCCGGCCCTGCGGTCGATTTGCTGCACAAGTACGGTTTGGACTCCGACGGTATCGAAGCTGCGGTCAGGTCTGTGTTGTAAGGAAGACTTCCACGGGATTGGTATCTGCCAACCAAGTGACGATTGGGTATACCGCCGCCTCTCGCGAGCACCGATCCCGTTGAGATCGCGGAGCTCATCAATGGCGGACTCGAAGACTAGAACGGTCATCCCGTTCAATCAATCGATCCTTCTCCAAGGAAAAGGGCCGCGACGCCATATAAGTGTCGCGGCCCTGTTTACGTTTCCCCAGATAAAACCTGCCAAAACAAACCTGTCCCTTTTTGGTAGGTTACTGATTCATGTTGCCGTGGATGTAGGGGGTGACCTCGGGGGAGATATGGCCGCAGCCCAGCTCGCGCAGGGCGGATTCGATGGCGGCGGGCAGCGGGGTCTTGCCCCTGTCGTCGACGTCGGCACCGCCGAGGGCGGCAATCTTGGCGACATCTGCGGGGGCGGCTTCGATATGCATGCAGCCGCCGATCAAGCGCGCGCGTACCTGTGCCAGGTCAAGATCGTGCAGGTAATCCTCGCAGGCGCGGATTAAATCGACCTTTTCGCGCGTCAGCTCTTCGCCCGTAGGGACGCGGGTGGCAAGGCAGGCTCCCGCCGGCAGGTTCCAAACGGGATAGCCCCATGCGCGCAGCAGCTCGCGCTCTTCGTCCTTGGTAAAGCCGACTTCCATGAGCGGGGAGCGCACCCCGAGCTCTTCGGCGGCGCGCGTACCGGGGCGATAGTCACCGCGATCGCTCGCATTGCTGCCGTCGATAACGGTAGGAAAGCCGAGCGACTTGGCGTGGTTGACGATAGCGGTAAAGCCGGCGCGCTTGCAGTGGTAGCAGCGATTGGCATCGTTGCAGGCAACTTGGGGGAGCTGCAACTGATCGACCGAAAGATTGAGTACGGGGAGCTTAAAATGCGGCTCCTCACTGGCTTGTCCGTCAACGGATCGCTCAAATGAAGCCTGCTCGGGCGTGCCGATGAGCGGCGTGGTGAGATGAACGAGAAGCGTGCTGGCGGGCATGATACGGGCGCAGACCGCGGCCAAAAAGCTGCTGTCGACGCCACCGGAAAAGCCGATGGCGACGCGTCCATATGCCAAAAGCAACTGCTCGAGTGCTGCGAGTTTGTCCTGAAGCTCCTCTGCGGGTGCGGCGGTGTCTGAAAGCATGAAAGTTCCTTACAGTTATTAAAGCTCGGATGAAACTATAATCCCACCGAGCTGCTTGTCATAAGACTTCCAGCTATGTAACGAAAGTGCAATATGCTATATACGTTATATACAAGCTTGTAAAGTGCGGTAGAGTGGCAGTAATGCAATCCGGTGAGGGGGCCGATATGATCAAGGCTGTTATTTTTGACATGGATGGAACGCTGGTCGATACCGAGCGTTTGGGGATTAAGGCCTGGAAGGCAGGCGCCGCTGAGCTGGGGCTCGCGATTGATGATGCGCTGATCCATCAGTTTATCGGTCGCACACTGCCCGATGTCATGGACATTCTTGAGGCACATTACGGCAGCAGAGAAACCGCTGTGGCGATCTATCATCGCCACAAGGAGATTCGCGACGAGATAGTCAAGACCGAACTGGAACTAAAGGCCGGCGCCGCCGAGTGCCTAGACGAGCTGCTGGCTGCGGGCTATCACGTGGGCCTTGCGACCTCGTCGCGCCACGTTACAGCGGAGCGCAACCTTAAGATGGTCGGTCTTTTTGACAAGTTTGAGACGGTGACCTGCGGCGAGGACGTCGTGCACGGCAAGCCCGACCCCGAGATGTATCTGCTTGCCTGCGAGCGCGCAGGCTTTGCCCCCGAGGAGTGTGCCGTGGTCGAGGATTCGCGCAACGGCTGCGTCTCGGGCATTACGGCCGGCTGCCACGTCTTTGCCGTCCCCGACATCGTGCCGCTGCCGCAGGACGTGGTGGATGGCTGCGAGGCCGTGCTCGATACGCTGTTCGATTTGACGGCGGCGGTCAAGGCCGTGCGCTAGACAATTGCGGAGCTGAAACGAACAATCGGTTGACTTTGCGCTTAAGCAAAAGAGGCCCGGCAATGGTCGGGCCTCTTTTGCTTAAGCGGCGACACAGCATACTTACGGGCGTGCTATAGATACGCACCGAGGTTGATGGCCGTGGCGTCGGTCTGGGTGCTTGCCTGGGTGCTGGCGCGCTCCAAGAGGAACGGCCGCACGAGTTCCTGGCGGTTGATGTCCTCGGCGGCTGCGACCGCAGTAACGGTTCGAGCTGCGGAACCAATGCGGGTGTGCTTGGTTTTTGCCGGTGCCTTGTTCTCGATCTGCTCCATGAGCAGCTGCACGCCCTTGCGGCCAATTTCGTAACCCGGCGGTGCCACCGTGGTGAGGGGGACCGACCCGCTCCATGCAAGTGGGTTGCCGTCGCAGCCGGCCACGCGGACCTGCTCGGGGACGGAGATGCCTTTGTCGATCAACGCTGAGATAACGCCCGAGGCCAATACATCGGAAAGGCCGATGACAAAATCGGGGCGCTCGTCGGAAGAGCGCTCGGCAATCTGCGCGCCGATGCTGTAGCCGTCGACTGCGGTATTCCACTCTCCGGCGTCAATGACCTCAATTTTGATATCGGGATGCAGGGCGAGGGCCTTGTGAATGCCAAGCACGCGCAGGGTGAGCTGCATGAATGCCGCTCTTCCCACAACGGTGATATGGTGTGCGCCGCGGGCAATGGCGAGCTCGGCGATAATGCGCCCCTGTGCCTCGTTATCGGCGGCAACGTAGTAACCGGGCTCGGAGCAGTGGATGTCCAGATAGACGATCGGCACGGGCATTTTGGTCATTGCGGGGTGCCAGTCGGGGGACGCCATGGGCTGAACCATGACACCGGACATCTGCGTGCCCATAAAATAACGCAGGTAATGGTCCTCGAGAATATCGTCGTTATCGGCGTTGGCGATGAGCAGGTCGTAACCGTGCTTGCGGGCCTCGTTGTGGGCGCCGCTGGCAATTTGGAGCGAGAAGCCATGGTCGAGACGGGGGAGCACCAGGCCAAAGGACTTGGTGGCGCCGCCCGCGAGCTGACGAGCGCTTTGGTTGGGCAGGTAGCCAAGGCGATTGATGGTCTCGTTGATGAGCTTGAGGGTTTCGGGGCGCAGCTTTTCGGGGTGGTTGAGCGCGTTGGATACCGTGCCCAGCGAAACCCCTGCCTCGCGCGCGACATCGCTGATTTTAACCTTTGCCATAGCGGCCCCTTTGATGCGTTTCAAGTACGAGTCAGATTGTAGCATCGCCCGTTTCCAGGGTGTCAAAACCTACCAATTAGGGATAGGTTTATTTTGGCAGGTTTTATCTGGGCAAACACCGGAGCCCAGGCCAAACCGCCGCAAAGGTGACGCAGCGCGCTGCCTCCTTTGCGGCGGTCGCGTTGCCTGGCCCTTCAATTGTCTCGATCTGTAACATCTGGACGACAAAACAAGACCTACCTGTTACAGATTGAGACAGATCGCCGGTGCCGGGCGGAAAATCTCGATCTGTAACAGCAAACCATCTTTCGGCGCCCCAAATGTTACAGATTGAGACGTTTCGGCGGAGCTTGTTGCCAGACACCCGAACCGCCACGAAGGTGCCTGTCCCCTTTGTGGTGGTTTTGCCGCAGCTGGGCTGCTCGCTAAACAGTGGAGTGTCTACAATAGAAGCCGTTTTGATCGTAGATTGAAAGGCTTTGATATGGCTCGCTCTGTTTCTCGTCGTGATTTCCTGGGTTTGCTGGCCGGTACTGCAATGGTCGCGGCGAGCGGTTGCGCTGGCAGTGGCGCTGATAAGGGCTCTGCCGCTGGTTCTGCCGCGGTTGCGGGCAATGATATCAAGGGCGCCAAGCTCACCTTTGTGGGCGACGATGCCTTTGCGCCCTATCGCTATCTGGAGACGCAGTCGGACGGCAAACAGAAGGTTGTCGGCCTGGATATCGCCATTGCCGACGAGATGGCCTCGCGCTTGGGCTTTTCTTACGACTTTGAGCCGCAGGACTTTGCCGCCACGCTTGCATCGGTGCAGAGCGATGACGAGGCCTTTACCATGGCGATGAGCTCCAACGAAGAGCGCGAGCAGACCTACGACTTCACACGCGGCTACTATCAGCCGCTCGTGGGCGTTCTCACGCTCGGCGGCGATCCCGTCAAGCGCGTTGAGGACCTCGCTGGCAAGTCTATCGCCTGCACCACCGGCACCGTGCAGAACAAGTTCATCGCCAAGGTCATGCCCGATGCCGATATTCACACGTACGACGGTGGAGATCAGTGCCTGCAAGAGGTGCTTGCCGGGCGTATCGACGCCTATCTGTGCGATGGCGCCGAGGGCCAGTCCATGCGCGATGCGAACGAGGGCCTGGTGCTGGGCCTGCTCGATCGCTCCGAGACGAGCGACCACGTGGGCGTGTACCGCCTGATGGCCAAGAAGGGCGCCGGCTTTGTCGCGGCGCTTGACGAGCGCATCGGTGAGATGCTCGAGGATGGCACCATCGATGATTGCATCAAGCAGTATGTGGGCGCCGACTTTATGTGGAACGGCGACTATTCCGCTTCCGGCACGTCGACGGCTGCCGGAAAATAGCGAGTTGATACGGCGCGCACCAAGGGCATGCTGATGAAGTTTGAACTGCTAGAACCATATATACCGATGTTTATGAGCGGCCTGGTCGTGACTTGTCAGGTGACGGCCGCCGCGCTGGTCATAGCACTTGCCCTGGGCTTCCTCATCGCCGTGCTCAAGGTTTTGCCCTGTCGCCCGTTGCGTGCGGTGCTCAACTTCTACACCTCTATCTTTCGCGGCGTGCCGCTCATCGTGTTGCTCTTTTTGACGTACTTTGCGACGCCGCAGCTCACGGGCTTTAAAATCTCGATGTTTGCCGCCGGTGCCATTACGCTGGGGCTCAACGGCTCGGCGACGGTGTCCGAGACAGTGCGCGGCGGTATCGAGGGCGTTGATCGGGGGCAGTACGATGCCGCTCGGGCCATCGGGCTTCGCTATGTTCCCATGATGCGCAAGATCGTCGTTCCGCAGGCGATGCGCTCGATTGCCCCCGCCCTGGTCAACGAAGTGATCACGGTCCTCAAGAGCTCCTCGCTGGTGGCAACCATCGGCCTGATGGATATGATGCGCGCCGCCCAGAGCGTGCAGGCGCTCACCTATCGAGCCTTTGAACCGTTTTTAGTGGTGGCCGTGGTCTACTACGTCATTGTCATGGCGCTCACGGCCCTGGGCAATCGGCTCGAACGCCGCCTGCGTCTCTAGGGGAGTGCCAACCACCGCAAAGGTGCCTGTCACCGTTGTGGTGGTAGGGTGTGTGCATCGAGTGGTATCCAGTTTAAGATACCACTTCTGGTATATCAGCTTGCGTTTGTGTGAGTACAATACTCGGACGTTATACGTCTCAGCGCCCGTCGTGCGTGGGCGTTTTGCAGTCACGCGAGCGAAGGGATTTATCCTATGTGCGGAATTGTCGGCTACACCGGCTCTGATATTGCAAAGAACATTCTGGTCACGGGCCTTAAGCGTATGGAATATCGCGGTTATGACTCCTCGGGCGTCGCGCTCGAGGTGGGCGAGGGCGCCGCGGCTCACCTCGACGTCATCCGCCGCGTGGGTAAGGTTGCGGGCCTGGAGAGCGAGCTTTCCAATATCGACAGCGACGCTACCTGCGGTATCGGCCATACCCGCTGGGCCACTCACGGCAAGCCTTCCGTTGTCAACGCCCATCCCCACACCAGCTGCGATGGTCGCATCGCCATCGTCCACAACGGCATCATCGAGAACTTCGCCGAGCTGCGCGAAGAGTTGGAGGGCCGCGGCCATCACTTTAAGAGCGAGACCGATACCGAAGTTTTCGCGCACTTGATCGAAGAGGCCTATGCCGAGACGCGCGACCTGATGGCTTCCGTGCGCGAGGCCTGCACCCACGTGGTGGGCGCCTATGGCCTGGCCGCCGTGTGCGCCGACGAACCTGGCGTGATCGCCGTTGCCCGCAAGGACTCCCCGATTGTGGTCGGCGTGGGCGAGACCGGCTCCTACGTTGCCTCCGATGTGATCGCGCTTATCGATGCCACCCGCGATGTCGTGGTGCTCGAAGACGGTCAGTTTGCCAAGCTCACGCCCGCAGGCGTCGAGTATACCGACGAGGCCGGCAATGTGATTGAGCCCAAGATCACCCATATCGACTGGGACCTGGACATGGCCGAAAAGGGCGGTTATCCCGACTTTATGCTCAAGGAGATTCACGAGCAGCCGCGCGTGGTGCGCGACACGCTGGTGGGCCGCATGACCCCTGCCGGTGAGCTCGATATCGACGAGCTGGGCCTTTCGCTCGAGGAACTCAACGATATCGACCGCGTATATGTGATTGCCTGCGGCACCAGCTACCACGCCGGACTCATCGCCAAGAACCTTATTGAGGGCTGGGCTCGTATTCCTACCGAGGTTGAGGCGGCTAGCGAGTTCCGCTACCGCAACCCCATCATCACGCCGACGACGCTCGTCGTGGCCGTGTCCCAATCGGGCGAGACGGCCGACACCCTTGCCGCCATTCGCGATGCGCGCATCAAGGGCGCCAAGGTCTTTGGCATCACCAACGTGGTGGGCAGCCCGGTGGCGCGCGAAAGCGACGGCGTCATCTACACCAAGGCCAACAAGGAGATTGCAGTCGCCTCGACTAAGAGCTTCATCGGTCAGGTCGTGAGCCTCACGCTTTTGGCCTTGCTGCTGGCGCAGGTCAAGTACCGCTTGACCACCAAGCAGACGCGCATGCTGTTCCGCGAGCTTTCCGATACGGCCGAGCAGATCCAGTGGATCCTGGATACGCAGACCGAGGCCGTGCACGAGGCCGCGCTTGTGTGCAAGGACGCGCAGTCCGCGCTGTTCGTGGGTCGCGGCATGGGCGCCGCCATTTCTTATGAGGGCGCGCTTAAGCTCAAGGAGGTCAGCTACCTGCATGCCGAGGCATATGCCGCCGGTGAGATGAAGCACGGCCCCATCGCGCTGATCGATCCGGGTTTCCCTGTCATCGCGGTGGCAACCAAGAGCGCAACGTACGATAAGACGGTGTCGAACCTCATGGAGTGCAAGGCTCGCGGCGCCAAGGTCATCGTCGTTGCTACCGAGGGCGACGAGGAAATCAACAAGATTGCCGACTGCATCATTCGCGTGCCGTCCGTCCGTGACGTGTTCAGCCCCATCACGGCGAGCGTTCCGCTGCAGCTGCTCGCCCGCGAGGTGGCCATCCTGCGCGGTTGCGACGTTGACCAGCCTCGTAACCTGGCGAAAAGCGTTACTGTCGAGTAATTGTTGTTCCGCCGTTCTGCCGAACGGCGGACCGGTCGACGCTGCGCGAGCCGCATTCACGCCAATCTGACGTTCAATTTCGAGGGCGCGAC